>JAJFUB010000114.1 GCA_021372615.1 bacterium
CGACGCCGTACCCACGGCCCCGACAACCCGGCCGGAAGACATCATGGGCGCCAATCGGTCGTGGGGCCCCGCCCCCAGTCGTGGGGCCCGTCGCACACGACGCGACACCCACGACCTATCTCCCGTTAGTGCGCGAACTCACGCAAGTCAGTACTAGACGCTGGCGGCACGCGACCGCACGAACGCCGCCAGGTGCTCGATCGCCTCGCGTGCCTCGGGCACCAGCGGCTCGTGCGACTGGAACACGTGCCACATGCCCTCCCAGATCTCCAGTGTGACGTCCACCCCATCAGCCTGCGCCCGGGCTGCCACTCTGACGCTGTCATCCCGAATGATCTCGCGCTCGCCGACCTGGATGAGCAGGGGAGGCAGATCGGTGTAGTCGGCGAACACCGGTGAGACCAGGGGGTCGTGCGCCTGTGTCTCCGGGACGTAGCAGTTCACGAAGTCCGGAAGACAGCGGGGGTTCATGATGGGGTCGAGGCCATCCTCTGATCGGATCGAGTCGCCCGACAGCGTGCAGTCGGCAAAGGGCGACAGTGGCAGGGCGCCATCCGGCGGGCGCTGCCCCCGGTCGCGCAACACCAGCAGCACGGACAGCGTCAGGCCGCCGCCCGCCGAGTCGCCCCCGATGAACATGGCGCGGGCTGGCGTCGGCCCGATGGGACCGTGGGCCGCAAGCCACTCATACGCCTGGACGCAGTCCTCCAGGCCCGCCGGGAAGGGATGCTCAGGGGCCAGACGGTAGTCCGGCAGCAGCACGGCACATCGCGCCGCCGCCGAAAGGTGCGCCGCGAGCGGGAGATAGAAGGCTCCCGACCCTGAGACGAAGCCGCCGCCGTGCAGGTACAGCAGCCGCACCTCCGGGTCCGCTCCGGGGGCCAGCACCCATGTGGCGGGCACGCTCCCCGCGGCGGTCGGCACGCACTGGACCGCTGGGTCAACGGGCTCGCGTCGCGTCGCCATGCCCTGCCGCAACCCCTGCAGGTCGAACCCGTTGGTGCCAAAGGGAGTGCCCTCGCGCAGAAGGCGGTAGCGTTCGCGGCTCTCACTCGATACCATGGGTGTTGCTCTCTCCTCAGTCGCGACTGAAGTGCGGCACCGTTAGCACCTGCCCCGTCTCCACCGCCTCGGTCGCCACGATCATCGCCGCCGCGCTGTTGGCGCCCTCGAAGGCGTCCACCAGCGTCGGCTTGTCGTGGATGATGCAGTCCAGGAAGTGCTCGATCTCCGGCTCGTACGGATGGCCGGCGATCTGCTTGTCGGCAATGTCAAACTCCTCGTCCACGTCGTGCCCGTGGCCCAGCATCACCTTCGCCCCGCGCACCGTGCCCTGCGTGCCGTAGACCTCCAGGTTGTTGAAGGCCGGTCGTGGGCCCACGATGCCGTACGCCCCCGTGAGCTTGCACACCGCGCCGCTGGCGAGTTTCACCACCGCGCACATGCAGTCCGGGTGCTTCATCGCCGGGAAGGCGATGCTGTTGCCATAGCCCATGGCCTCGATCGCATAGGAGTTGGCGAACCAGCGGAGTAGGTCGAACTGGTGGCTGCACCCGCCGACGAGTACCTTCTCGTGTTCGAGGTACCAGTTGATGTTGCCGATGAAGGGATTGAGGCGCGCGGGGTCGGCCTGGCCCTGCAGGGCGTGGATGTAGTCGGACTCCAGATAGAAGATCTCCCCGAGCTTCCCCGAGGCGCACAGGTCGTGGACGGCGTTGTAGTAGGGATTGAAGCGCAGGATCTGCCCGACCATCGTCTTGCGGTCGGACTGGCGCGCGGCCTCCGTCATCGCGTACAGGTCGTCCAGCGTGTTGCCCATGGGCTTCTCGACGATGACATGGCACCCGGCCTCCAGGCCCTGCACGAACGGCCCGGCGTGCAGATGATCGGAGGTGTTGACCGACAGGGCATCCAGGTTCGCCTGGTCGAGCATCTCCTCCAGGCTGGTGTACATCCCGACGCTGTCGTCGAGGCCGAGGGAGTCCTTGGCCCACTGCAACCGCTGGGGGTTCAAGTCGCAGATACCGACCAACTCCGCGTTCGGGCTATGCCAGTAGCTCTGGGTATGCCCCGAGCCGTTGCCCCCAAGCCCAACGACACCGACGCGCACCTTGCTCATCTCGCCCTCCGTAGGAGCGCCAGCTTCCAGCTGGCAGCCGTTGTCGTTCCTGGGACCGCGGGCTTCCAGCCCGCGCCTTGGCCGTTCCGTCATTCGTGACAGGGCGCACCCGCGCCAGCGTGCCCAGGGCCAGCAGCCCCTCGCGGAGGCTCCGGCGGCCCCTGCGGGGCGCGCGATGAGAAGAGGGCTGTGCCTCCCCCCGGCGGGCTCCCGCCCGCCGCTACACACGTCGGCGCCTTCGGCGCGCACGGCCCCCATCACCTGTCACCTGTCACCTGTCACCTGCCGCTACAGCCACCCATACTCGTCCGAGAACTCGAAGTACCACTTCACGCTCTCGGCCGGGACGTTCCAGGGGATGTGGTTGCCGATGCACATGAAGTAGCCGGGGCACTCGCGGCCCAGTTGGCACATCCGCTGGGTCATCTGGCGGATGGCTTCGCGGTCGTGGGTCTGCAGGATGCGGTTGTCGCCCTCGCCGGCGAGAATCTTGTCCGGGTGGCGGCGGTTGATGTCGTGGTAGTCGGCGAAGGGCTCGGAGATCAGGCCATCGGCGCCGCAGGCGAAGATGTCGTCCACGATGGTCTCGGGGTTGCCGTCGGTCATGAAGATGACCTTGATCCCGCTGGCCTTCATCAAGCTCCAGAACTCTTCGTAGTACGGGTAGACGAACTCGTGCATCCACGCTGGCGAGCAGACCGGCCCGCGCGCCATGCAGACGTCGTCATGGCAGACGCAGTAGTTGACATCGGTGAGCGTCACCGCGGTGAAGTACTTGCGGGACAACTCGGAGAAGTCACGCATCAGGCGCCTGAGTTCGGCCTTGTGGCCGCCGGCCAGCTCCAGGAAGACCTCCCACCCGAAGGTCAGCAGCGGCCACATGAAGATGGTGTTGTAGAAGCCGGCGCCCTTGAGGTGGTCGGCCCGTGGCGGCGGCGCGTAGGCGGGTGCCGGGCCAGCGGGGGTCGCGTGGGCGGGCGTGTCCTCACGCCCGCTGCCGGCGTGGGGACACGCCGGCCCACGCGGCACTTCCCCCCGCGGCAACTCCCCACCCTGGATCTCCTGCGCCCAGTCCTCCACCGACTTGCGGAAGTCGAAGTTGCACACCACCTGCGCCTCGCGCAGGTCCAGGTGCTCCAGGGGCTGATAGGCGATCGCCTGCTCGACGCTGGTGAAGGCCTTGCCCCATTCCCAGTGGCTGGTCATGCCCCCGCCCCAGCGGACGCACTTGCGCCCATCGGCGTTGACGAACGACGACTCGCCCTCCGGCAGGCGCTCGATCGGGTCGTCGGTGGCGGGGATGCCCACGCCCATGTCGAGGGGGTACAGTTCGGCGACCTTCTGCGCCGCCAGGCGCGGGTGCTGCCAGGCGTCAATGCCAGACAGCAGCGTGAAGGCGTCGGGGTTGGAGAAGTGCTCCCAGTGGGGGATGCGATCCACGGGCTGCAGGCGGATGCGCTTCAGGGCGCGGTTGGGGTCCATGGCGCGGCTATTCGCCGCATGGAGAAAGGGCTCCTCTTCGCGCGAAGAGGAGCCCCCGGGAGAGCCCGCGACGACGCGGCTAGTCCGACTGGTACGTGTAGAGGTTTGCCTTCAGGAGGCTCTGGCGGTTGAGCCACTTGGCGTGGCCGTCGGTGAAGGCGACGTTCGAGCCGCCGTTGTGGCAGGCGAAGCGCCCGAAGTCATCGGTCGGATAGCCGGCTGCGTCATCGCACTGCGATTCCTCGAACAGCGCCGTGCCGGACACATCATCCAGCACGGCCAACGTCACCGCTGAGACCAGCTGGTTCATCTCGTAGCTGCAGCCCGGGTAGGCCTCGCTCTTGCGCGACGGACACACGAACAGCTGCGCGTTCCTAACGTAGGGGTACAGCGATCCGCCACTGGGCTCCCAGACCCCAACGGTCTGCGTCGTCATCCACGCTCCGTAGCCGAGAGGGGCCAGTCCCGCGTTACCGGGGTCGGCCCTGGGCAGCATCTCGTCATAGTCCTGGCCGTACGCGAGGGCGGCCAGGCCGAGTTGCTTGAGGTTGGACATGCAACTGGTCTGGCGGGCCTTCTCTCGGGCCCTGGCAAACACAGGGAAGAGGATGGCAGCGAGTATCGCGATGATCGCGATCACCACCAACAACTCAATGAGTGTGAAGCCTCTACGCATGGTCGAGCCTCCCCTGCTCGCATGGTCTCGGCGAAAGCCGAGGACGCCCATATGCTATATACATTCCTCGTGCCCTCGCCGGAATCCCCCTCTCATGTTCCAGAATCGTCACCAGCCTCGATCTCGCCACTGCGTCGGGTGTACACCGGGCCAAAAGAAAGGCTCCCTTCCGCATGGAAGGGAGCCTTCACGACTGCCCGAGGTCATGACTCGGAGGCATGCCCCGGCCAAACCCCTGGGCCGCTGAACCGCCGATCCTAGTCGCTGGCCGGCGTGAACAGGCTCGGCAGCATGTTGGTGCTCTTGAGCCACTTGGCGTGGCCGTCAACGAAGCAGACATTCGAGCCGTCGTTGTGGGTCGAGTAGCCACCGCCACCGTCGGTCGAGGTGCACGAGCCGTCATCGTTGACGGCCTCGGTGACCAGGGCCGTGCCGGAGACATCGTCTATGGCGCCCAGCGAGGCCCACGACACGCTGCCATTCATCTCATAGGTGCAGTTCGGCCGCGGGTCCGCCCGACGCGACGGGCAGATGTAGAGCTGGGCGTTCTTGATGTACGAGTAGATGGCGCCATTGGCGACATCCCATGAGTTCGCGCCGTTGGTCTTGACGATCCAGTAGCCCCACGGATACGGGTCAGCGAACGTCGCGCCCGAACCAGGGAACCTCTCGTCATAGTCCTGCGCGTACGCCTGGAACGCGATGCCGAGCTGCCGCATGTTGGAGTTGCAGCTCGACTGACGCGCCTTCTCGCGGGCCTTGGCGAACACCGGGAAGAGAATGGCGGCGAGGATCGCGATGATCGCGATGACGACCAACAACTCGATGAGCGTGAAACCCCTGCGCATAGACGTACCTCCTGATCTGTGTGCCCCGGCCCAAGCCGGGGTGGCGAACCACCATTATACGGACTGCTACCAATCAGGGGAAGCACTTCTGCACAGCATCGGAGGTGATTCCGTACCCGCCACCGAAGTGACGCCCCACACTCTCTGCCGGCAGGTGCCCCATGCGCTTTCTGACGATTCTGTGCTGCTTTCTATTCCTTACTGCCGCCTCTGCGGCTGGCCTGTATGCCGCCAGCTTCACTGGCCCGGTCCTGCTGCAGTTGCCCGGCTGCGGTGAGGCGAAGCCGCAGGTGTTCATCCGCGCCGGCGCGGGCAAGTGGCAGCCGGCTGACGTGGAGAGCCAGGATGGTCGCCTGCTCTTCCGCCTCGATCCCGCGAAGCTGGGATCATCCGAGGTGATGTTGCTGGTCAACCCGCCGGCCGGGCTGGTGATGGACGACTTCGCGGGCCCGCGCCTGATGGGGCTGAAGGTGGACGGTAGGGCCCGCAAGGTGGCGCCGGTGATGGACCTGGGAGCGATGGGGACGCCGCCGCGGCGCATCATGGCCGGCTTTGGCGACAGCCAGAACGCGCTGCAGCCGCAGGGCTGGCAGGCCCGCCTGGACGGCGTCGCGTGGCCGTCCCCGATGGCCGCCAGCACCTCCAACCCCCGACAGGTCACGCTGACGCTGAACCTACCGCCGCTGGAGTATGGCGCCCACGAGATCGCGCTGTCCGCGGCCGATGCCTCGCCGCAGCGCAACGTCGGCCGCTACCTGGTGCGGCTCAACTACGTCGAGAAGGGCAACGTCGCCCTGGCGGCGCTGGGGGCGACGGTGAAGGTGGACAGCAGCTTCCCCGGCTACGAGTCGCTGGTGTGCGTCAATGACGGCATCGCCGCTCTGTCCGGCACCAGTTGCGGCAATGATGTCACCTGGGCCTCGCTGGAGGTCCCGGCCGACCACTGGGCTGAGGTGACCCTCCCCAAGCCCGCGCCGATCAAGGAGGTCACCGTCTACTGGGCGGCCTACACCGACGTGGCGCACACCGCGACGCAGTTCCAGGTGCAGATCCCCGACGGGGAGGGCTGGAAGGCGGTCTACAGCTCCCCGGCCGAGGGGGAGAAGCCCGGGCGGGTGACGACCGCCCGCTTCGCGCCAGTCACCGTCAGCAAGTTCCGGGTCTTCACGCCCGCCGGCAAGGGCTCCGCGACGCGCCCGAACCTGCTGTGGGTGGCGGAGATCAAGGCGCGCTGACCGCGCCCGATTTACCTTCCGTGCACTTTGTGCTACACTCCTCATGCCGTCACTACGGGACAGGCCGCCGGCCTGTCCCGTGCTGTTGCCGTTCACTATCAGCTATCAACTCTCAACTTCTGGCTCTCAACCGCCGTGACACGCATCTTCGGCCTCGCCTTCCTGACCGGCTTCTCCGGCGCCATGATGCCGGGACCGCTGCTGGCCTTGACCATCGGTCAGGTCGCGGCGACCGGCTTCATGGCGGCGATCTGGCTCATCACCGGCCATGCCCTGCTGGAGCTGCTCCTGATGCTCCTGCTGGTGCTGGGGCTGCGGATGGTCCTGGCACGACCCAGAGTACGCGGCGGCATCGGTTTGATCGGCGGGGCGGCCCTGCTCTATATGGGCATAGACATGGTCCGCAACGCCGCCGCCGTCCGGCTGGGCGTGACGCAGGACGAGGCCATGTCGGTGCCGGTGCTGCTGCTGGCCGGGGCGGCGGTCAGCCTCGCCAACCCGTACTTCACCGGCTGGTGGGCCACCATTGGCGTGGGGCAGTTGGCGCAGACCGGCCCGCAGACCCGGCGCGAGTACCTGGCCTTCTATCTGGGCCACGAGTTGTCCGACTACACCTGGTATGCCTTCGTCGCGGTGCTGATCGTCGCGGCGCGTAGCTGGCTGGCGGGGGCCTGGTACAACTGGCTGGTCGGCAGCTGCGGCGTGGCCGTGGCTGTACTGGCCCTGTGGTTCCTGTATAATGGGGTCAGATTGCTGCGGCCCGCACGCGGCGCCGCGCCGCCCACAAGCAGCAGTGCGTAACCTGTCACCTGTCACCTGTCACCTGTCACCTGTCACCTGTCACCTGTCACCTGTCACCTGTCACCTGTCACCTGTGACCTGTAACCCGATCCGTAGGAGTGACATATCGTGCCCGAACTCAGAATCGGCCTGCCCAAGGGCAGCCTGCAAGAAGCCACCATCGCCATGTTCGAGAAGGCGGGTTTCCGCATCTCGGTGGACGAGCGCCAGTACAAACCCCACATTGACGACGAGGACCTCTGGAGTGTGCTGCTGCGCGCCCAGGAGATGCCCACCTACGTGGCCGACGGGGTGCTGGATTGCGGCCTGACCGGCCTGGACTGGATCAAGGAGCGCGGCGTCGAGGACCGCATCGTCGAGGTCGCCGACCTGATCTACGCCAAGCGCGGGATGCGGCCGTACAAGTGGGTGTTGTGTGTCGCCGAGGACTCTCCCTACCAGACCGTGCAGGACCTGCAGGGCAAGCGCATCGCCACGGAGCTGACCCATGCGGCCGAGACGTACCTGAGCAGCCACGGCGTGACAGCCCAGATCGAGTACTCGTGGGGCGCCACCGAGGCCAAGTGCCCCTCGCTGGTGGATGCCATCATTGAGGGCACGGAGACCGGCAGCACCATCCGCGCCAACAACCTGCGCATCATTGACGTGCTCTTCGAGTCCACGACCAAGTTCATCGCCAACCCGGACGCCTGGGCGGACCCGTGGAAGCGGCAGAAGATTGACAACATCGCGCTACTGCTGCGCGGGGCTCTGGCCGCGGAAGAGAAGGTCGGCCTGAAGATGAACGTGCAGCAGAGCGATCTGGACACGGTCATCGGGCAGCTCCCGGCGCTCAAGAACCCGACCATCTCGCCCCTGGCGGGCGGGGATTGGGTCGCGGTGGAGACCATCGTGGACAAGAGGATCGTGCGCGACCTGATCCTGCGCCTCAAGGGCGCCGGCGCGCAGGGCATCATCGAGTACCCGCTGAACAAGATCATCCTCTAGGAGGCCAGGCATGCCCGGGTCAGGCATGAATGTCCTCCTGGTCATGATGGATTCTGTGCGCACCGACCGTCTGGGCTGCTACGGCGGGCCCGGTGCACGCACCCCGAGCCTGGATGCTCTGGCCGCACGCGGCGTGCGGTTCGCCAGCGCCATCAGCGAGTCCACCTGGACTCTGCCGATGGCGCTTACGCTTTGTACGGGGCTAACTCCGCGCGAGCACCGCGCCGAGAGCCACCGCCACCTGCCCGATCATCTCCCTACCCTTGCCTCACTCATGCAGGAGGCCGGCTACGCTACCTTCGGGGGCAGCGGCAACCCCTTCGTGGGCGCCGGCACCGGACTGGCGAGTGGGTTCGAGGTCTTCACCACGCCGCGCCAGGGCGAGTCGCCTGCCGGCCGCCTGAGGCACAGTCTTCGCGAGGCGCTGGGGCGGGGCGACCCCGGGGGCGCGGTCCTGGTTGAGTGCTTTGCGGAGTGGGTGCGCGGCGTCAGCCGCCCCTGGTTCGCCACGTTGTGGCTCAACGACACCCACCACCCGTACCGGGTGCCCGGCTGGCTAGGGGTCCAGCCCGAGACGGCGCCTCTGTCGCGGTGGCAGCGCCTGCGTCTGACCGACGACCTCCGCCACCCGCGCCGGCTCGCGCTCGAGGCGCCCCGGCTGGGCGGCTACTTCGCCCGGCTCCATGCCAACGCCACGACCTATGTGGACGCGCTGGTGGGACGGTTGGCCGAGGCGCTGTCGCAGGGGAACCTGTGGGACAGTACGCTCGCCATACTGGCCGCAGACCATGGCGACATGCTCGGCGAGCGCGGGCTGATGGGCCACGGCCCGGCGGCCGGCATGTACCAGCCGTTGATCCACGTGCCTCTGTTGCTGTGCGCCCCCGGGCTCGACGAGACGGTGTCGCCGGCGCTGGTGCAGGTGGCCGACCTCACCTACACCGCCGCCGCCGCGGCAGGGATGGCCGACCGCCTGCCGCCAACTGCCGCCGAGCGCGTAGACCTGCGCGACGCGGCCTGTGGCCTGGGGCGCGCGGCGGCGCTCTGTGAGCGCGACCAACTCAGCGGCGCGCGTCTGGAGCGCGAACGGAAGAAGACGCCACACTTCGACTTTGCACCGCACCTGTGCGAGATGACTGCTGTCGTGGCCGATGGCTGGAAGCTCATCACCCGGCGCCCCGGTCCCAATGAGTTGTACCGCCTGGCGGACGACCCTGGCGAGACGCGGAACCTGCTGGCCGAACGGCCTGACCGCGCCGATTTCCTCGCCAGTCTTGTCGCCGACTACCACACTCGCGCTACGCCGCACGCAGCTACCGTCGGCCTTGAGCGCGACGACGCCGCGATCGTGGACCGGCGTCTGCAAGACCTGGGTTACCTGTAGGAGGGAATCGGGCGGCCGTTCGCCCGGCGGAAGACACCTGATGTCGTCATCGTCCCCCAACATCCTGTTGGTCGTGCTGGACTCCGTGCGTGCCGACCGCGCCTCCTGTACCGGGGCAGGGCCGGACGTGACGCCTCATCTGGCTGCCCTGGCGTCCGAGGGCGTGCGCTTCAGTCGTGCCACCGCCGAGTCCACCTGGACGCTGCCGACGGCGCTTTCGCTGCTCACAGGCCTGACCCCGCGCGAGCACCAGGGCGAGATCGCCCGTCGGTTGTCCCCGGACGTGCCTACCCTCGCGGAGTTGCTGCGTGAGGCGGGCTACCAGACCTTCAGCGCCACGAACAACCTGTGGGTGACGGCCCGCAGCGGCCTGGACCGGGGCTTCGACAGCCACCGCTTCCCGCCGCAGGACCGGCGCGTAGCCTCCTCGGTGGTGGTCAACGTGCTGCAGCCGCTGGGGCTGATGCGGTCGGCGGGGGGGAAGCTGGTGGGGAGCTTCCGGCGCTGGCTGCGGCACACGGACGGGCCCTGGTTCGCACTGCTGTGGCTCAACGACGCCCACCACCCGTACCCATGCCCGCCCGAGTTCCTGCAGCGCTTCCAGCGCCGGCCCCTGCCGCGCTCGCGGTTGCTGTCGCTGGCCCAGCGGATGCGCCGCCCCCGCAACTTTGCCGTCACGGCCACCGTCGAGGACCTCCAGGACGTGCAGGCCCTGTGCACCGGCGCGACCGCATACGTGGACAGCCTCGTCGGGGAGATCGTCGCGGCGCTGGCGCCTCGGCACGTCGCGGAGAAGACGCTACTCGTCGTGGTGTCAGACCACGGGGACATGCTGGGCGAGCATGGTCTCGTCGGGCACGGCGCTCCGTCGGGCATCTACCAACCGCTCATCCACGTGCCGCTGGTCGTGCGCGGCCCGGGCTTCACCGGGGGCAGCGTTTGCCCGGCGCTGGTGCAGCACACGGATGTGACGCAGACGCTGGCGGAAGCGGCCGGCATCGCCGACCGCTTGCCGGCGACAGCGGGCCAGCGTCTGAGCCTGCTCAAGGCGCTGGGAGGACAAGGGCGCGAGACGGCCATCTGCGAGCGGGAGAAGCTGGGGGCCAGGAGCCTGGCGCGCAACCGCGAGGATGCGCCGGGGTTCGACTTCGACCGCTTCGACTGCCACATGGCTGCGGTCATCGCGGACGACTGGAAGCTCATCACGTGCGACAACGGCCACTCCGAGCTGTACCACCTGCGCGAAGACCCGGACGAGGCACATGACGTGCTGAGCGCCCACCCCGAGCAGGCTGCGGCGCTGCGGATGCGCCTGGACGCCTTCCGCACCCGTTGCCACCCCCACGCGGCCGCCGACGATCTGAGCGACGCCGAGGAAGAGATCCTGGATCGCCGCCTGCAGGACCTCGGGTATCTGTGAGGCAGATCGCGTAGGCGGGTTCGTCCTCGAACCCGCGGACACGAATGAGCCAACGGTGCGGGTTCGAGGACGGACCCGCCTACGCGATCCGCAGCTACCGCACGATCATCGAGGCGTTCGCCCGCGCCACCATCCGCCCCACCGCCTCGGCGTCCCCCGTCACAAACCATAGCTGCGCTGCATCCCGCAACTGCCGGGACGGCATCCCCGCCGACTGGGCGATGGCCGCCAGCGTGTGCGACAGGTTCGTCAGGATCCCCGCCTGTTCGAGCTGCCCGGCGAACCGCATCGTCACCCCGGTCAACTCCTGGAAGCCCATGCCGTTCACCTTGTACGGCAGCGGGGTCCAGAACGGCGGCGGGAACAGCAGCTTGATGCGGTAGTCCATGAAGGCCGTCAGGTAGGCCTCGACGTCCTCGATCTCGATGTTGTACTTGTCCGGCTCCTGCGCCCACCGCGTGCCGGGCATCAGGCCGGGGAACTGCAGCGGCACCGCATCGGGCTTCACCTCGGTCACGAAGGTGAGGCTCTCGGCCAGAGTCTCCGGCGTGTCGAAGGGTAGCGGCACGATCATCGAGGCGGCGGTGAAGATACCCGCGGCCTTGCAGGCCGCGATGTTCTCGCGGACCCGCTCCAGCCTGATCCCCTTGTGCACCGCCCTGTTCAGGATCTCCTGCGACCCGGACTCGAGGCCGAAGAAGAGCGAGTACAGGCCCGACTGCGCCAGCGTGGCGAAGTCCTCGGGCCGGGCGTTGCGGAAATGGCCGAAGGAGTTGTACTGCACCTTCAGGCCACGCTGGAGGATCTCGCGGGCGATGTCACGCAGCAGCTCGCCCGGCGTGGACGCCCCGCACAGACGGAAGACGCCCATGCCATAGCGCTCCTGCAGTTCCGCCATCGTGTCCACGACGCGCGCGGCCGGCGCGAGGCGCTGGTGGTCACCGTCCTCGTAGGGGTGCAGGCAGAAGGCGCAGCGATTGGCGCAGCCCCGACTCTCGGTGATGATCCCCATCTTGATCTTCTCATCACCGGCCATCGCGGGGTAGACGTCCGCCGCGTAGACCGGCACGGGGAGATCGCCCAGGGCGTAGTCGGCCCGCTCGGCCTCGATGGCGGAGGCGCCGTCCTGGTACGAGATGCCCGTGACCTCGGGCAGGGACATCTTCCCGGCGGCCACCTCGGCCAGATCGTAGACCGCATCCTCGGGGTCGCCGTGGATGATCGCGGTGAACTGCGGGGCAGCCCGGAGAACGCGGCCGCGGAACCAGGCGGCCTTGCGTCCGCTGGCGGCGATGATGAGGTCGGGGAACCGCTCGCGCAGCGCCGCGGCCATCTGCAGCGTGCCGGTGAAGCCGTCGCCGTCCCCCAGCTCCAGGACGACGACCTGCGGGGCGAAGCCCTCAACGGCGGCCACGACCTCGGCCACCAGCTCCTGCTCCACCTGCGCCTGGTGGGCTTCCAGTCGCGCCGACAGGTCGGTCAGCACCGCCAGGGCCTTCTCGTCCAGGCCGGCGGCGACGTTCATGCCGCCGACTATGCCCTTAAGCTGCGCCGTGAGCGCCTCGGGGAAGAGCCGGCGCATCATCGAGACCGTGCCGAAGTCCAGGGCGAGGGGCTCGTGCCCGGCCTCCAGGAGCGCCCCGGCCAGATGCGCGAGCCAGGGATTGGCGACCAGTTGGGCAGGTGTGGAAGGGTACCCCGGGTAGCTGAGAAGCAGAACGCGCGACATGACGAGCCCTCAAATTCGGAATGTCTGTGGCAATAAGGACCATTCTATCACTGATACGTCCTATCGTGAAGCGCCCCTTGTCAGGACTACTCCAGCAACTCCACCTTCACGTCATCATACCACAGCGTGCCCTCGCCCCGCTGGTACAGGATGATGTCCACGCGCATGACACCGGCCTGCCGGGCTTCGTCGGGCACCGCGATCTCCTGGCTGAACTGCTGCCACCCCGGCAACAGTGGCGGCGTTCCGGTGATCTCGCCATAGCCGATGCCGCCGCCGGGCTTCTGCACCCCGGCCGGAGTTAGCAGATGCATCACGAGCGCTGCCTGGCCCGTGCCCTTGTACCAGAAGGACAGCCGCACCTTGGCTGGCGGGGCGAAGACCGGCGTGGCCTGCACGTAGCACGAGCGGTCCCCATGCTCCTTCGCACCGGTCAGACGCGCCGAGGCTCTACCCGTGTGGGCCACGGTGTCGTCCCGCTTCAGCTCAAAGCCTCCGCCATAGGCAGCCGGTCCCCAGCCCTCCGGGTGGCCGTCCTTCGTCGGGCCCTGCTCAAAGCCGGGGTTGCTGACCAGGGGCGCCGGGAAGGCCCCGGTCCGCCAGCGGGCCTCGTCCACCCAGGCCGTGCCCGCCGGGGTCTGGCCGTTGCCCACGACGATGGCCACGAGCGCCAGGTCGGCGGTAGCGGGCTTGGTGCCCGTGGCGGCGAGGTCCGTCCAGTCGGCGGCATCGCCCAGGGTCGCCGAGGGCGCCTCCGAGGCGACGAGGCGGATGCGCCGGGGCCATTCCACCGTCTGGAACCACTCGATCTGCAGTTGGGCCACAGTCGTGGCCGGCGACGGCATCCGCACCCGGCAACTGAAGGTGTACGTGCCCGGCTGCGCCACGGAGAAGAGCTGGCTGACCGCACAACGCGTCTTCTCGCCGACCTGCACCCGCAGCGCCGCCTGCCCCTCGCTCTTGACCTGCCGGTCCAGGGCGAGGTCGGCATGGCCGAACGAGGAGACGTACCGGCTCCAGACGTCTGGAACGCCATTCCTATCCGCGTCCGCCTCAAAGCCGGCGTTGGACAGCGCCGCCGGGGGCGCGGCCAGAAGCGGGGCCAGGGCGGCGAGCAGCAGGGCCGGGCTCAATGCTGCGAGTAGCTTCATCATAGGTGAACCTCTCCATGCGCAGGGCAATGAAGCGCATTTCCCTCCCACCGGACGCTCTCCTGCCTGCACGCCGTTCCGGCGGGGCCCTGCGCCGGTACGCCCGACACTCTTGTCGGGCGATGTACCCGTGCGCCGGACACTCCTGCCCTCGTGACAGAACTCTTCACGACACCCTATCAAACATGATATGATAATTGCCCTTGCCTTCCCGGCAGGGCATCAGCAGGAGAGTGATGGGCATGACTGGGCGCAAGTATGGCTTCGGAGTAGTCGGTTGTGGAGTGATCTCGGATACGCACCTGAGCGCGATCCAGTCGCTACCCAACGCCGAGGTCATCGCCGTCTGCGACACACGCGAGCCGGCCGCGCAGGCCAAGGCCGAGCAGTTCGGCTGCGCCTGGTACACCGACCTGGCGGAGATGCTCAAGCGTGATGACATCCATGTGTGCAATGTCGTGGTGCCTTCGGGGCTGCACGCCAAGCTGGGCATCCAGTGCGCCGAGGCCGGCAAGCATGTGATCTGCACCAAGCCGATTGACATTACGCTAGAGCGCATTGATGCCCTCATCGCCGCGGCCGCGGCCAACCACGTACTCGTCGGCGCCACCCACCAGTCCCGCAGCTATGCCGTCTACAAGCGGCTCAAGCACGCCATCCTCGACGGGCGGCTGGGCAAGCTGCTGTACGGCAACGCCATCGTGCCGTGGTACCGCTCCGAGGAGTACTACAGCGACGGCTGGCATGGCACCAAGAAGCTGGACGGGGGCGGGGCGCTCATCAACCAGAGCATCCACACCATTGACCTACTCCTGTGGATGATGGGCAAGCCCGTGCAGGTCTTCGGCCTGGCGGACAACCTGGGCCACCGCAGCATCGAGGTCGAGGACTGCGCCAGCGCCGTCATCCAGTTCGAGAACGGCGCTCAGGGCGTGATTCAGGGCACCACCTGCACCTACAAGGGCCATCCCCAGCGCCTGGAAGTCCACGGCACGCAGGGAAATGTCATCATCGCCGGGGACGAGCTGCAGCTCTGGGAAGTCGAGGGCGACGAGACGGAGTATCATCCGGGTGAGGGACGCACCGGCGGCTCGGCGGACCCCAAGCAGGGCATGGGCGCGGAGGCGGTACAGGCCCATGCCGAGCAGATTGGCGACCTGCTGGCCGCAGCCGAGGAGGGACGCCAGCCGGTGCTCAACGGCCAGGAAGCCCGACGCGCCGTCGAACTGATCCTCGCGATCTACCGCGCCTCGGAGACACGCCAGGCGGTAACGCTGCCGCTCCGGTAGGGCCGTGTCTCCCTGAGCAACGATCAGGCCGCGCTCGTGGTCGAGCGCGGCTTTCCCTTGGCGTTGTCCACACTCTCCACCACCTCGCCGGCAAGTTGTCCACATCCCCGACGGCCTGTCAGACGGTTATCCACACGCTTTTCCACAGGGGGTCCAGGGAGTGTCCCACACTGGCCGGTAGGGCGGGACGCTCTGGCTACTCAGGTCAGGGCAACTCCACGACCCCTCGCCGCACGGCCCGCCAGTACGCCGCCAGCGGGTAGAAGAGCCCGTAGCCCACGGACGCACAGTAATCCACCTGGCACAGCGTCCGGGCCAGCAACGCCAGCCACTCGTCCGACGGCTGCCAGGTTGGGCACATGAGCTGCGCGAGTTGGGCCTCGCCCGGCTGGCGCACCGTCGCGTCCTCCTGCCGTAGGGCCTCTGGCCAGCGCGGCACGCTATAGCCGCTCTGACACGCGAACTCCCAGTGCCGCCAGTCCGTGTCCAGCGCCGCCACATCCACGGGGACATACTGCTGGCATTGCCGGGGGAACGCCTCCATCCAGCCTGCGACGAACTCCAGCGCCTCCCCCCAGGCCGTCCGCAGCGGCGACTCAGCAGCAGCCAACTCGTACAGCGCCTCGAGTGAGACCTGCTGCTGCAGGAAGGCGTACGCCAGCCTCGTGGCTGGAGGGAGCACCGACTCGCGTGCGGCCTGGTCGGCATACTCCCGGCACTTGCCCGCCCAGTGCGCCTCGCCGGTAAGGTCCGCGCCGATGGCATAGAGCATGGGCAGGCGCGCGATCTCGTGGGGGTCAACCAGCCACATCTTGTCCACCAGTCCGGGCTTCCCGTCCTCGCGGCAGATGTGGTAGTCGGTCTCACCCGGCCGGACAGTGCGCTCCAGGCGCTCGCAGACGGCCGTGATGATCTCGCGGATCGTCGCGCGTTGCGTCTCGTCGGCCAGCTCCGAGCGGCTGAAGCGCCATAGGCCGTAGGCGTGCCAGGTGTACTGGTCCCGCGAACTCTCCATGAAGTGCGACGTGCGGTCTGCCGGGCTGACGCTGCGCGCGACGAATCCCGCCGAGGGGCTCACGGTCGCGCACAGGACCATGCCCTGGTAGACGCGCGTGGCCGCCTCGCGCAGGTGCTCCTCTCCCGTGACGGCAAAGCGATCGCAGACCATCCCCATCCACACGCCGGCGTTGATGGAGCTATCCTCCATCCCCGCGCCCCAGCCGTTGGGGTTGGGGCACTGGCGCGCAATCTCTTCGGGGGTGGGCAGATAGCGGAAGCGCTCGGCCGGGTCCGTGCTGCACAGGTAGTCGTAGAACAGGCCGGTGGCGGGGTGGAAGTACCACTCCCACGACCGAACCCAGGCCGCTTCGGCCGCGTCGTAGAGTTGCTGGGTGCTGAAGTCCATGGCTTGGCTCCCGTCCGCCTTCCTGTCCTGTCTGTCGTTCCTCAGTAGCGCGGGCGGCCTCGCCCGCGCGGCTCGGGGACGGGCAGGCGAGGCCGCCTGCCCTACTGGAGTACCGACGCCGCCTGCCCTACTGGGGTACCGAGGCCTTCAACCAGGCGCGGTCTAGCTGCGCCTGTGGCACAGCAACAGCAGTTCCCGCTCCCAGCCCTCGAAGTCGTGGCCGTCATAGGCGCCGTACTGGGCCACGACCTCGAACCCCGCCTCCTCCAGCATCGCGGTCAGCTCCTCCAGCCCGTAGAGGCGAATGGAGGCGTGATGAACCCGGCGGGTCTGATCCTGCGCGTCGTACCAGTGGGAGTCGAGCCGGCGGCCCTGCCGGTCGTACGTGCAGCGCATGACGTACTCGTGGCGGCGGCCGACGCGAACGACCTCGCGGTAGGGGGCATACAGGATCTGGTGGGTGCTGTTGCGGGTGTCGAGGAAGAAGCGCCCGCCGGGCTTCAGGCAGCGGGCCGCCTCGCTGAGCACCTGCTGGTTCTCGCCGTCGGTCGGCAGATAGCCGAAGCTGTTGAACAGGTTCAGGACCACGTCGAAGGACCGGTCGGCGAAGGGCAGGGCCTGGGCGGCGCCCTGGACGAGCCGGAGCGCGGGCTTTGTCTCGCGGGCTGGGAAGCCCGCGGTCCAGCCCTCCTGCGCCAGGCGCAGCATCATCGGCGAGAAGTCCAGGCCCACCAGTTGGTAGCCCTCGGCCAGGAGCGGCAGCAGGTGCCGCCCCATGCCGCAGCAGATGTCGGCGATGGCGTCCTCGTGGCGCAGGGGCACGAGCCGCTGCAGTGCCGCGACCTGTTCGCGCGTCTCCTCGGGATCAGGAAAGCGGGACAGAACGAGGGAATCGGCGTGGTCGAAGAAGACCTGCCACCAGGGCTGATCCACAGGCATCACGAACCCCGGCCCAGGAGATCTTGCAGGTCTACGAACTCGTCGTTGGCCGCCATGGCGGAGCGGGGAGCGGCGCTGACGGCCGGGATGATCTCCGCGGCATGGGCCGCCATGACCTTCACCAGGCTGGCCTGGCGCTCCGTGAACTCCTTCTCGCCGTCCAGCAACACCAGGGCGCCGGTCGTCTCGGCCAGGCCGGGCAGCGGCACGACCAGCGCAGCGGCGAAGCCGGCCAGGGCCAGCGGACCGGTGGCTGTCGCCGGGTCGCCGAGGAGATGCGACTGAATGACCGGCTTCTCAGTCGCGAGAGCCTCCTGGACTATGCGCTCTTCAGACAGCTCCAGGGGTTTGAGTTCACCCGCCCGCTCGCCCACGGCACTGAGGCACGTCACGCGCCCGTCGTGGCCGCGCTGGAAGAGCCCGCAGTGGGCCGCGCTGGTGAGCTGGGCCGCAGCCCGCAGGACGCGCTCGAGCATGTGCAGCGGCGCGCCGGCCTCCTCGAACTCCCGCCCCAGCCGGACGAAGGCCGTCAGCTCATCGGTGGCCAGGCTCACCCGCTCCATCAGGTCACGGTTGATGGCGTTGAGTTCGTCGAGCAGGCGGCGGTTGGTGAGGGCGAGTCGGCGCTGCTCCAGGCCGCGCTGCACGATCCGCACCAGGTCGGCGTTGGCGAAGGGCTTGCGCAGGTAGTCGTAGGCGCCGCAGCGCAGGGCCTCGATCGCCGTATCGAGGCTGGCATAGCCGGTGACGAGCAGCACGACGACATCGGGGTCGGTGGCCTTGATGGCCTTGAGGACGGTGAGACCGTCAGTGTCGGGGAGGACGATGTCGAGGATGGCGGCCGCGAAGGGTTGCTGCTCCAGCAGGCGCAGGCCCTCCTGGCCGCTGCCGGCGGTCACGATCTCATGGCCCTGGCGGTGCAGCACCTCCGCGCTCACGCGGAGCAGGATGGGGTCATCGTCAATCAGGAGAATGCGGTCGGCCGACTGCGACATGCCGTGACCCCTCTTCGGGCTAGGCCCAGGCTGACGGCTGGACGGAGAAGCTCGTGAAGCTCCCGGTCGGCTCACCCCACGACACCTGCACATGGGTCACTCGCGCCGCCGGCGGCCCCTGACGCAACGCTGCGGCCAGGCGCTCGAGTTGGGCGCGCTCACCCTCGGCCACGGCCTCCACCTGGTCGCCACGCAGGTTGCGCACCAGGCCCCTGACGCCAAGCCTCCGGGCCTCGCTCAACACGAAGGTGCGGAAGCCAACCCCTTGTACCCTCCCGGATACAATGGCATGGAGGCGCATCTGGCTCGCGGGGGCCACCTCCTAGGCGGCCGGTGGCGTCGCGGCTCGCGGCGGGCCGGTCGCCAGGCCGATGCCCTTGCTGGCAATCAGCCCGCCAATCCACCCCATCACCAACAGGACCAGCAGTTTGGCCACCAGCACGAGCGCCAGCGGGGAGAGCGCCATGCGCGCTTCGGGCTTGGCGGTAAGGGTGCCCGACGGTAAGGGCGCGGTGGGAGTCAGGCCCGACACAGCCGGCCGGACCTGCCCTGCCTGCACCCCCAGCAGGTTCGCATCGAGACCATCGTACAGGCGGTATGCCCACCAGAACACCAGGGCCAACAGGGCCACGCCAGCCAGGAAGACCAGCAGGCCCACGGCCTGATTGAGCACGTGCGAAGGCTGGTTGACGGCAGCGTCCTGCCCCATCGCGTCACTCCTCTGTTGGGCGGATTATACCATGCGCCGGGAGGAGCGGCAACGGCGAGACGTCGGGGGGCTGACATGGGGTCTGCCTCGGCCGCCGACGGCTCCGCGGTCGGCGCTACGCTCCGTAGCGCTGACCATGAGTGAACCCTGAGATTGCCCTGAACGCCTCGACGGGTATGTTCACAATGTGGCTCCCCCTTCACGGGCGGGGCCGCACACATCCAGCACCTGGCGTCGCGGGAGGGCCTGACCATGGGCGACGCCGTTGGTCAAGGCGTCGAGGTGATCACTGTGAGACAGACTCTCCCGCTTGCGCTGCTTATCATCATCGCCCTGAGCTTGCTGCCCGCTCCCGGCACCGCGGCCGTCAACCTCGCCGTGGGCATGAGCGCCTCTGATGTCAGTCTGGGCGAGGCGCTGCTGGTGGCCGGCATCGCCTCCTTCCTGGGCTTCGACACCACGGTTGTTGTGCACTACCACAGCGACGTCAGACTGCCGCTGTCGGGTGTTCTGACCACGCTCCTGTTCTCCCGGATGCTCGACGCCGACCACCATCGGCTCGCGGCCTGGCGGTCGCAGGGACGCGGCTGGGGCCAGATCGCCCACGACCTGGGCGTCCATCCCGGTGCCTTCAACAAGCTGCGCAAGGGCCTGGACATCGGCTCCATGCGCGATGACGACTTCGAGCGCCTGGTGGTGGTGTGGACCCTCTCGCGGTACTACGGTGTCGGGGAGGACCGCGTGCGGGGCTGGCAGCAAGCCGGCACCCCCCTCCTCGGTGTGCTGATTGCGCTGGACCTCGGCGCCAAGTCACACCGTTCCGTGAGCGATCTGCTCAAGGCGCGTCGGTCGCTGCATTCCTGGAATGCGGTGGCCGACAAGGTCGGGGTCGGCAAGAGCGCGCGCAAGCGCCCGCAGAAGCCCAAGGGCGGCCAGGAGTTCCGGGGCCATGCCTCCGGGGCCACGGCCGGTGGCGGCCAGGGCAACGCCGCGGGCCAGGGCCATGGTCAGGGTCAGAGCCACGGGCAGGGCCAGGGCCACGGACAGGGCAAGGGCAAGGCCAAGGGCCACTGACGACGGGGCACTCACGCACGCAACATCAGACGCGCCTATCCTAGCTCAAGAGGAGACAAGCCATGACACGAGTACACCGCCTTAGCGTCCGGGACGCCACTTGCGGAGGCAGTAGAGGGGGAGGAACCCGGGGGTGGCGAGGCGGGCTATGGGCCGCAGTGCTGCTGGGCGGCGGCCTGCTGACGCTGGCCCTGAGTGGCTGCGGGGGCGGCGGTGGTGACGAGGACAGGGGGACCCTGAGCGTGGCCCTCACCGACGCCAGCGGCCCCTACGCCAATGTCGTCGTGAGCATCACGGCTGTGTACGCAGTGCCTGCGGGGGACGCGGGCGAGGAGACAGGCCCCGGTCTGCCCCTGGTGGTCGCCTTCGATACCCCGCAGGTCGTGGATGTGCTGACGCTGGGGTTCATCCAGCAAGTGCTGGGGACGGCCTCGGTGCCGGCCGGTGACTACGAGCAGATACGGCTGGTCCTGGCGCCCAATCCAGCGACCGGGGAGCCGGTGAACTACGTAACACTCGCCGCCGACCCGACGGCCAAGTTGCCACTGGACACCCCGAGCGGGCAGCAGTCGGGCCTGAAGATTGCCGGGAAGTTCACGGTCCAGCCCGGTGAGCTGACGGCGGTGGCCCTGGACTTCGATCCCTCGCGGGCAATCGTCAGCGCCGGCGCCAGCGGCAAGTACCTGCTGAAGCCCACCGGCATCCGCATCGTGACGATGGCCGACCGGCTGAGCACCTACGGCTCGCTGAGCGGGACGGTGGGGCCCGCCGAGGCGTGGCCGACCGCCCTTGTGTCCATCATGCCGGAGGGGAGTTCAATCGCGGTAGCCTCTGGTACGGTCAACCCGGAGGACGGGTCGTTCCGCGCCTTCCTCCCGGCGGGCTCGTACGCAGTGCGCGTGGACGCGACCGGCTACACGAGCTACGACTCGGCCACAGTCCCGTTGTTCTACACCGTGACCATAGGGGCCGACACGGTGGTGGGCGCCATCACGCTCTTGGCCCCCACGCCATAGCACCGCGCGTTCGTCTGAGAGGGTAGGGGCGGTCGTCCGCCCCTACCCTCCGTCCGCCGTCTGCGGTGCAGCGCCAGGAACACCCGCAGGAAGCCGGCGGGGCCCCGAAGGAAAAGGCACACCCGCAGAAAGTGCGCAAACCGTACTGCTTCCGCTCTCCCTTCTCTCGTGGCACTCGGGTACAATTCCCTCATAGCATCCATGCGTGTAGAGGAGCGAGTGCCATGCGGTCCATCTCACGAGGGTTCACGCTGATTGAGTTGCTGGTCGTCATCGCCATCATCGCCATCCTCGCGGCCATCCTGTTTCCCGTCTTCGCCCGCGCCCGGGAGTCGGCGCGCAAGTCCAGTTGCTCCTCGAACGTGCGGCAGTTGACGCTCGCATGTCTGTCGTACGCGCAGGACTACGACGAGTTGCTGCCCTGCGACTACTTCCCCGTCAACCCACATACGCGGCTCATCGGGGAGATCCTGCCCTACATCAAGAACACTCAGATCCTGTACTGCCCTTCGGCCTCGAAGATGGTCAACACGCCCGACGTGGCCGCCACCGCCACCAACTTCGGCTACGGCAACATCAGCTACTACTACTACAGCTATGACAACAACCTCGTCACCGGCGCGCCGTGGGGCACGGTGCCAACGACCATCCCGGGCGGCAGCACCGACGGGACCTCGACCTGGCTCGCCAAGGCCAGCGGCGGCTTCCTGACCGGCGGGGCCTTCGCCGGCGAGACGTACTACAAGAACGGTCCGCGCATACTGTCAGTGGCCTCGGAGGGAACCAGCATTGCGGCTGCTGACATCTGGGTCTGGTCCGACCCCTTCTACGGCTCAGGCAACTCCGTCAAGATCCACTCCGCCGCCTTCGGCTCCGTCAACGTCGGCTACCTGGACGGCCACGTGAAGTTCCAGCCGGGCCAGTCCAAGAATGTGTTCCACTAGGCGCAGTCGTCCCGGAGGCAAGAGGGAGCGCGGCGCCGGCAGCCGCGCTCCTGTCCTCTGGCGCGCATCCCGTCGGCACAGGACACTTGCCATGCACCCTCGTTCCCTGTTCCCCCTGGGCCTCGCCCTCAGCCTGGTCGTCGCCGCCGGCATGGGTCACGCCGCCTCGCTGAGCGACGCGGCCCGCCGCGGCGACACGCGCCTCGTCGCGCGGTTGCTCGCGAGTGGCCGGCCCGTGGACTCGCGCGACGCCGACGGCATGACGCCCCTGCTCGTGGCGGCACGAGGCGAGCAGCCTGCTGTCGTGGCGCAGCTTCTCGCGGCGGGGGCCGACGTGGCGGCGACGGACCCGGCCGGCATGACCCCGCTCAACTGGGCCGTACGCGAGAACTGCCGCGCGGCCGCTGCCCTGCTCCTGGAGCACGGCGCCAAGTCGAGCGCCGTGCTGGCCGCGGGCCTGGGCGACCTCGCGGCGCTGCAGGGCTACCTCGCCGCCAGCCAGGCGGTGGACAGTCGCGACCCCCACGGGTGGACTCCGCTCATCATGGCCTCCCGCAACGGGCACACCGAAGTCGCGCGATGGCTCCTGGCGCACGGTGCCGCTGTGGACGCGCAGGACGACGCCGGGGAGACGGCACTCGCCAAGGCGGCCCGGCAGGCCCACCCGGCCGTCGGCCGGCTTCTACTCGCCCATGGCGCGGCCTACACCATTCACGCCGCGGCAGCCTTTGGGGACCTGGCGCGGGTCAAGCAGCTAGTCGCCAGGGGTACGCCCGTGGACGAGCAGGACGGGCGCACCTGGACCGCCCTGATGATGGCCTGCCGCAACAACCGCCCGGAGGTGGCCGCATATCTCCTGTCGCGCGGCGCGGAGGCCAACATCCACTGTTACCACGGCGACAGCCCCCTGCATCAGGCGGCCGGGCAGGGCGCCGTGCCGACCGTGCGCCTGCTACTGGACCACTGGGCGCAGGTCAACACCCGCGATGAGGTCGGGCTGACGCCGCTGCACTGGGCGGCGCGGACCGGCCGCGGGGACGTCGTGGCGTTCCTGCTGCAGCATGGCGCCGACCCTCTCGCCCGCGGCCTCGGCGGGCTCTCGCCGGCCCGCGCGGCCCAGGACAACGGCCACCGCGAGGTCGCCCACCTGCTGCGCCAGGCGGCCGCCTCCCCGCGACAGCCCGCCGCGGCCGAGGACTACAAGGCCCAACTGATCGGGCAGTACTCCTTCTACAAGACAGCGGTCGGCAGGTTCGCCCCGGTCTACCCGGCCCTGGCGCGCCAGATCGTGATGGACTATGGCGTCAAGGACGGCATCTGCGTAGACCTGGGCGGGGGCTGCGGCTCGCTCTCGACGGCCCTGGTGAAGATCACGAACCTCAAGTCCTATGTGCTCGACATTGACCCGGCGGCCGTGCGCCTGTGCGGACTGTTGGCCGTCGAGAACGGTCTGTCCGACCGCGTCATCCCCATCGAGGGCGATGCGATGGCCCTGCCCTTCGTGGACAACTTCGCCGATATCGTCATCAGTCGCGGCTCCATCTTCTTCTGGCCCAGCCAGGTGCAGGGGGTCAAGGAAGCCTACCGCATCCTCAAGCCCGGCGGGGTGGCCTACATCGGCGGGGGCTTCTCGCGGCTGATTGACAAGCAGATCCTCGACGGGCTCAAGGCTGACATCGTGGCCAACCGGGGCAAGGGCAGCGGCGGGTGGGTGCCACTGGAGCAAGACATGGTGGAGCAGTGCCGCAAGCTCGGCATCCAGCAGGTCCGCCTGCTGCACGAGCCGGACAACCTGCCTGAGCGCGGCTGGTGGGTCGAGGTGCGCAAGTAGCCGCTCCGCGGGCGTCGTGGGAACGAAAGTGGGAAGGCCGTCGTTCTTGCCTGTAAGTGCCACATCAGGCCCACGCGAGGTGGACTCCCATGCGTCTGGCAGCCCTCTGTAGTCTCAGCCTCCTGATCGTTGTCTTCCTCATTCTGGCGTTGACCTCAGGCGCCCTGGCCCAGCCGGCCGAGGGCAGCTACGGTCCGTGCTGCCCGCTGGTCAAGGGGCAGAAGGCCCCGACCGCGCAGACCTCGGCGACGGGCACGACACTGACCGGCCCCCGCTATGTCTGTGTGACCAAGCCCGTGCTGCTCACCGTCAACGGTGCCACCTACGGGGTCCAGGCCCTGGAAGTCACCGGGTCGCTGCTTACGCCTGTACGCCTGCTGACGATGGCCGGCGCCAACCTGGAGTGGGGCGGCGACCGGCATGTCGTGCTGACCCGCGGCGCACGTCGGGTGGAGCTGATGCTCGGCAGCCACGCGGTTACCATCTACGACGGCACGGACTCGCAGATGGTCTCCTGGCCGCTGTGCCCGCGGCTCATTCGCGGCATCAGCTATGCGCCGTTGCGGCCGCTGGCCGAGGCCCTCGGGCTGGTCGTGGCGTATGACAACGGGGCGGTGGCCATCACCGCGTCCGAGACGGGGGGTGGCCCCGCCGTTCCGACCGGATCGTGCCCCGCTGACCGTGTGGACGCGGCGTTGGCAGTGACGGTGGTGCGCTCTCCCGCCGATAGCGCCTTCGGCGTCGGCGCCGGCATCGTTGAGGTCAAGCCCGGTGGCCTGGCCGAGAGCTTCGGCGTCCAGGCGAAGGATGTCATCATCGGTTGTGACGGCAAGCCGGTCAAGTGCCCCAAGGACCTGGATGATGCCCTGGCGCGACTGAAGCCCACGGGCGGGACCATCCAGACGCTGACTGTGGCCCGAGGCCAGGAGAAGGTGACGCTGCAGGCGAAGGCGGCGGGGCAGTAGGCGCCACACAGACGCGAGGAGTCGCCATGGCAAGCAGAGCATGGGTCAGCGCGCTGGCGCTGCTACCGGCGCTGGCGTGGGCCGCGCCACAGCAGCAGGTCGCCATCCGCGCCTACATCAACGTCAGCAGCGGTTGTCAGGCCGAGACCGTGGACTTCCTCAACGCGCTGAAGGCCAAGCACAGACCTCATGTGTCACTGGAGATGGTTGACTTCGGGGACCGGGGCAAGGGCCTCAAGCGCTGGCAGCAGTCCGGCCATCGCTGCCTGACCATCGAGCTGAACGGCTCGGCGCTGGTGAAGTTCCCGTACGCGAGCAAGACACACGCGGTGGCCTTCCAGATGCCGGTGGGGTTCAACTGGACGCACGCCGATCTGGAGCATGCCGTGCAGGCAGGGCTGCAGGGGCAGTTGCGGCCGGCCACGGCCGCGGAAGTCGAGGCCGCCGCGCCGCCGCGCCAGATCCGGGCCACCGTCACCACGGGTGCGACGACCGTCAACGGGCGGCGTTGCGGCGTCGTCGCGATCAACGGCAACATTGCCATGTACATCCCCGGCGCACCGACCGCGGCCGCCAAACGGGCGCAGGCCGCCGCCGCCGCGCTGAAGAGCTGGCTGGCCAAGCCGGTCAAGATGTCGCAACTCACGACGCAGCCGGTCACGGGGGGATGGAAGTTCCTGGCCGGGGGCAAGGGCGTCATCACGGCCACGGCCGCCGACGGCAAGGCCTTCGGTCAGTCGGCCCAGGCCGTGGCCGCCAAGTGGGCCTCGGGTGTGAAGTACGCCCTGGCGCGCGCGAACATGCAGTAGGCGGGTTCGTCCCCGAACCCGCAGGTCGTGTGCCTGGAGGACGAACCGGCACGTCGTGTGGGTCCGAGGACGAACCCACCTACGCGGCAGCCCCGCCGCTACTCCGCCAGCTCGATGATCCCCGCGCGGCTCACGTCGTACGAGTGGGCGCGCGTCCCCTCCCACATCAGCCACAGGTCGTCGAGGGCCTTGCGGACGCTCAGACTGAAGGCGAAGCGCGCGCCGGGCGTGGGCTCGGCTTCCAGCATCTTCCAGGGGATGCTGAACTCCGCCACCCACGTCCCCCGCTGGGGCGACTTCGCCGCGTAGACGATGCTCGCCGACTCCATCGTCAGCGGCTCCTCGTCACCGTTGGGGGCCCGACCGAACTGCAGGTGCCCGTTCGGGTAGCCCCGCAGCACGTAGATCGGCTTCCCCTTGGCGGCCTGCAGCGCCACCTCCACCGCATCATTGGTCCCCCACTGGTTGCCCTCGAGCTTCGTGTCCGGGTTGATGTCGCTCGTGATGGCGACAACGAGCGCATCGGCGCTGTAGGCCAGCCAGGCGCGGCTGCGGCGGGAGGCCGGACTGCCGTTCACATCCTGGGCCAGGAGCATCGCTGCCTCAGGCTTCGCGCCGCCCCACTCGGCCGGCTCGATCACCCCGTCCACAGTGACGGGAGCCGTCGCTCGAGACACGACGAACACCGGCGGCGGGGTCGTCTTGGCCGGCGTGGCCGCAGCCCGCGTCGCGGCCAGCGGCGGGAGCTGCTGGGGCGGCGGGTAGGTCCACTGCTCGACCGGCAGCACCGGGCGCAGTTCGCTCTTGACCAGGCCCATCTGCGCGAACGGGATGGGCTGGAAGCCGGGAAGGTGCTTGAAGACCGGGGCGTCGGCGCGCAAACGGAAGTCGCCCCGCGCCGCGTTCACGAAGCCCGGGTCCTGGTCGGTGATCCAGTTGTCGGTCTCGGGCACCTGCCAGCTGCCGCTGCTGACCGCCGCGCACATGGCGCGCACATTGCGCGTGGCCTTGCTCACGCGCGGTCGGGTCTCGGGCATGTCCAGGAAGCCCACCAGCTCCGGGTAGCGCTTCGTGTAGGTCTCGCTGGTGATGTCCACGTCCTGCACGAGCAGCTTCCGGTAGCCGGGGTCCTTCAGGAAGTCCATGTAGCGCTTGTACGGCCAGGGGGCCGACCCCAGGGGGCGCTTGCACTCCAGGAAGATGTTGTTGTCGGCCAGCAGGTCGAAGCCGCCGTGGGAGAAGACCGAGCCGAAGGAGCCCCTCCCCGGGTCGCCGCAGCGGAAGAAGATGTTGCCGATGACGAAGTCGCCGCCATCGCCGTCGTCGAAGTACACCGCGGCATTGCCGTGGCCCATCGGGCTGCCGATGTTGTGCCAGAAGTTGTACCGCACGATGTTGCCCCGGCACGACGGGTTGCGGCCCTTGTAGTAGGCCCCACAGTCGTCTGTCTCGGTGCAGATGTGGTGGACGATGTTGTACTCGAAGATGTGGTCGTTGCCGTGCACCCCGATGGCCTGGTGGGGCGCGTCGTGGATCAGGTTGTGGGCCATGCGGTGGCCCACGCCCTGGCACAGGAAGGCGTTCGCGTAGGTGAGCTGGTGGATCGAGTAGCGCCAGATGTGGTTGTTGACGGCCTCGTGGCCACCGGGGGTGAGGGTCTTGCGGTCGCCGCCGGCGAGGATGACTCCGCCGGTGCCGGTATCGTGGATGTCGCAGGCCTCGACGCGGTGCCGCGTGCCGCTCCCGATGTTGACGCCAACCTGCCGCACGTTGCGCACCTCGCAGGCCAGCAGAGCGTTCTGCGTGCCGCCGGAGATGGCCACGCCGTCGCCCAGGCCGGCCTCGATCGTGAAGCCCCGGAAGGTCACGTAGCTGGCGTCCTTGAGTTCGACGATCGGCGCGTTCAGCGTCGAGAGCACGAGCCGCGCGCCGGCCAGCTTCGCCGGCGGACAGAACAGCAGCCTGCCTGCCGCACGGTCAATGAAGTACTCGCCAGGTGAGTCGAGTTCCTCCAGTACGTTCAGGGCCCGGTAGCGTCGCGGCGATGGGTTCCCCTGCTTCACGCCGTAGACAGTGGGCTGGGCCAGCTCGATCCGTTTGGTCTGCGGGTCGAGGGACTTGATGCGGATCGTCTCGTCGAACCAGTCGAAGCACCAGTATCCCTGCAGCCAGACGCCGTCGGCGATGCGCCAGCGGCCGGGCGCCTCGCCGCTGTACTCGAAGATGCCGCCCTGCGAGCCCGTCCCACCGGTGCGAGGGATCGTGCCGGTCTCGATGATCTTGGCGATGGTCGTCCAGCCCGTGTTGGGCCAGCGGGCCAGTGTCATGCGCTCGTCGTTGCAGAACAGCTCCGGTACGGCGGGGGCGCCCCGGTAGCGGTCCGGGAACTGGCCGAGGTCCGTGAGGCCCAGCGTCCTGAGGTCGGCGACGAGCACATGGGAGCGCGCCTCCGACGTCAGCCGCTGCAGCACCGCCTCGTCCTGTAGGGGCGTCAGGGCGTCGGTGGGGATGGGGCAGCCGCCGGTCAGGCGTGGGCGGGTCTTCGCGGTGGCACGGTAGGCAATGGGGCTATCGGCGGTGCCGGCGTCCTCGGCGGTGAGCTGGAGCGACTGTGTCTGCCGATAGACGCCATCAGCGACCCAGACTGTGACGCCGCCTTTGGGCAGGCTGCCCTTGCCCTTCAGGTCGCGAATGGCGTCTCGGGCCCGGGCCAGCGTGGCGAAGGGGCCGTCGGTCTGCGCGTGGTTGGGCTTCTCGAGCTTCCCCGACCAGTTGTCTCGTCCCTGCGGGGAGACATGGAAGGCAGCGCCGGCGGCGCCGGCCTCGGCCATCGCCAACACGAGCAGCAACGCAGGCAGGATGAGGCGCATGGGTGCGTCCATGGGTGGAGCCTCCGTGAGTGGCGACCGACGGGGTGTGGGTGGCGCCGAGACCGCAAGCGGTCTCACGTGTGCGCCGGGCCCCACGGCCGGCGGCGGGGTCGAAGCCGTGCCGCTGTAGGGCGGGGGCTTGTACCCCGCCACGAATGGCACTAACCGACCGGATTGGGCGGGGTACAAGCCCCCTGAGACCGCAAGCGATCTCTACGCCCTACAGGCGCCCGACAGGAGTGTCGGGCGTACCTGACGTGGCGCTACTTCGTCACCTGCCAGCTATACATGTGTGAGCCGCTGCCGAAGTAGATGCGGCCGTCGAGCCAGTCGCCGCCGGGGCCGATGGACACCGGGGACTGGGCCAGCATCGTGATCGCGAACGTCTCCGGGTTCAGTAGCGCGATGCCCTTGTTGAGCAGCAGGTAGATCTTGCCGTCCGGGGCCGGGATGAAGATGCGCACCTGCTGGCTGCCGCTCGTGCGGCCCAGCTCCGCCTCGATGTTCTTCTCCATGACGATCTTGCGGGTCTTGGGGTCGAAGACGAAGAACCGGTTGCCGTCCACGAAGCCGAACACCAGGCCGTTCGGCCCCATGTACATGTCAGAGTAGCTAGAGGCCTTCTCCAGGAGCGGCTCGTGCCACTCGACCTGGTTGCTGTCCAGGTCCAGGATCGCCAACTCGGCAACCTTGGCCTTGACCTGGCCGCCCGTGCCCGCGGCGATGGTCGTGCCGATCAGCAGCTTGCGATCCGGCAGCGCCACGAGGCTCATCGGCGCGTGGTCGGGGATGAGCTGCGTGTGCTTCAGGACCACCGGGCTGCGCGCCTCGCGGTCCCAGATCAGCAGCCCGCCGCCGGTGAGGCCATAGCCCGGCGTGCCGGCCAGGATGACGGTCTTGCCGTCCGGGTGGGACAACAGATCGTGCGGGCGGTTGATTTCCGGGTTGGCGATGCCGACGATGTTCGGGTTGCACTCCTTGCCCTCGACGGTGTTCACCCAGGCCTTGGTCGGGTCCCACTGCTGCAGCACCCCATGGCCATAGCCACCGGCATAGAAGAAGTCGCCCTGGCGGACAACGGTGTTCCACTGGTTGTAGGCCGGGTGCCGCACCCACTCATCGGTCTTGGGGTTGTACGAGAAGAAGCGCATGGGGAAGGCCGTGCCGCCGCACATGGTACCGTCCGGCGCGGCGCACATGGCCATGATGTGGGCGCCCTCGCTCTTGTAGGTGAACTTGAACTCCTGGCTCTGCTTGGTCTTGGGGTCCTCGACGACCATCACTTGCTCGATGGTGTCGAGCTGCTTGAGCAGCCTGCCGTCGGGGAACCGCTGGTGGAAGAGGCTCTGGCTGGCGGCGATGTACGGCTTGGGCTTGAGGGCGGGCTTGTCGGCCAGGTCGGTCCGCTGGCCCTTGTACAGCTCCATCCACCGGCCGCCCTCGCCGCCGCTGAAGCCGTACACCTTGCCGTTCTGGTCGCGCACGACGGTGCCGCTGCCGTGCTTGCGGTCGGCCTCGGCGACCAGCGGCGTGGCCTGGCCGGTGGCGGGGTCGAGGACCACGATCTGGCTGGCGGTGCTGCCGATGCCCAGGTAGACCCAGCCCGCGTCATCGCAGGCGACGTAGCGCGGGTACTGCGCCCACGTCTGCTTGTAGATGTAGCCGTAGTCCTTGAACTCCCCCGTCTTGGGGTTGTAGGACACGACGCCGCTCTGGGGGTAGGTCGCCGACCAGATGACCCCGTTGTCATCCTCGGTCATGGCCATGGCCATGTTCGGGGTGGTCTGGCGGGTGAAGGTGAACTTGCGCTGAGCCGGGTCGAACTCCATGAACTGCGTGCCGAAGTGGGTATAGAACTTGTTCGCCGAAGACAGGATCGAGGCGAAGGGCGAGTCGCCGGCGGTGGGGACGGGAATGGGGTACTCCTCCGCCTTCCCGGTCTCGGCCTCCACCAGCAGCAGTTCGTAGCACCCGCGGCAGTCCATCAGCCAGGCCAGTGCGACGTTCTTGCCACTGCCGTCCTTCGTGGCCACGATACCGCGGTGGTTGGACAGGGGGGTGCAGACCCCGTGATCGGAAAAGCCGTTGCCAAGGTCCTTGGAGGCGGCCGGGGAGGGGCTGTTGGACATGAGCGCAAACACCACCATCAGAAGTAGAGTGAGCACGGCTGGTCGGGCAGTGTGCATGGTGCGGCCTCCGGTCGTGTGTAGGGTGGGTCTGTTCGTGGCCGGCGGGGCACTCCCCTCCCCCGTCGGAGCGCGGCTCTCCAGAGCCGCATGGCCACCCGGCGGAATGCGGCTCTGGAAAGCCGCGCTCCAACGCCGCCCCCTAACCCGCACCCCCGGGGCCCTGCGACCAGCCCAGCAGGCGCTTGATGTTACCCACCCGTCGGGTCGGCGACTGCCCCACAGCGCCGATCCACAGGCTCTCATTCCTCTGCTTGTCCTGCACCCACAGGGCCAGGCGGGACCCGTCGGGCTCGAAGAAGCTGCTGATGGCCGCCGCGGCGATGGTCCCCTGCCACAGCGGACGCGCCGTGGCCCGAGGGGTGGGCAGGAGCTTCAGGTAGGTGGGGTGCTTGCTGCGCTCGCCGGGGCTGTTGATGACCAGCAGTCGCCCGGAGGGCAGCATGTCGAAGGTGACGTTCTTGCCGCTGATGATCGCCTCCGGGCGTCCGAGGGACCCGCACCGGTACACGCCCAGCGTCTCCACCTCGTTCTCCATGGCCGTATACACGACGGCCGAGCCGTCGCGCAGCCACTTGGCCGGACCGAAAGCCGCGCCGATGTTGGCGCGATAGCCCGTGCCATCGGCGTTGACGAAGCACAGCGCCCCACCCTCCCAGGCATGCATGAAGGCCAGACGGCGGCCGTCCGGCGACCAGGAGATGTCGGCGACGCCATAGATGTCGTGGGTCCCCCTGACCAGTTGCTTCGGCTGGCCTCCGGCGGCCGGAATGACGAACAGCCCGAGGTCCTGATCGTTCTCGTCGCGCCGCCCGTACGCAATCCGCTTGCCGTCGGGCGACCACGACATGTCGCTTACGCGCTTGTCAGCCACCAGCACGCGGGCCGTCCCGCCCACCGGCAGAACGCTGAGCACCCCGCCCTGTACGTAGGCCAGCGCGTTGCCGTCGGGCGACCAGGCCAGTGGCCCGGGATCCCTGTCGGCGGCCCACACCGGCGTCCGGACGCCGGTCGCCAACTCGATGATCTCGCAGGTCCAGCCGCCGCTGATGATGGCGAGACGCTGCCCGTTGGGGGAGATGGCGAAGTCGTCCACCGAGTTGTCCGCGCCCTCGAGCCTCAGCACCTGCACCGGCACCGCCCCGGGCGTGGCGCTCAGCCAGTAGACGCCACCTTCACCTTCATACAGGCAGCCCCAGTGGGCGGCGGGGGCCGCCCAGGGGACGCCGCCCAACGCAGAGAGAGCCAGAACCACCAATGACGGCAGCCACAGACGAGACAGGCGGCACATGGTCAATCCCTCTTTCCGTAGGTGAGATGAACCTCCAGCCTCTCCAGCACGATCTCCTGGCAGCAGTAGGGGAGCCGGTTGACGATGCTCAGTTCGGCCTCGTTGGGGCCGACGCGACAGGCCTCCGGCGGGACGGCGAAGTCCAGGCACAGCAAGCGCCGGTCGGGGTCCGCTGCGTAGCGGCCGCTGCCACCCGAGGGCGGCTGGGGGCGGGGCGAGAAGACCTGCGGGTCCTTCCAGGCGAAGTCCACAGTGGGCTGCGGCAGGGGCACGCCGTTGAGCGAGGCGGCCAACGTGTCGCCCTCGCGCGCGCCGAACAGCACCGCGCGCAGCCGCACCTGCACCGCCTGGCGAGACAGGTCGTCGGACACGCGGATCGGCAAGCACGCCGGCGTGCCGTCGTGGCGCAGGGCCAGGGGCAGCGGCGCGTCGTCATTGCGGTTGAAGGCCCCCTCGGCCCACGGGTACCCGCCGCGGCGCTCGACCGCGAAGACCTTGTCCCGCCCCGCCATGGCCCGCGCGTCGCCCACCTCCAGGTAGGCCTCCGCGTGCGTGGAGGGCGCCTCATTGAAGGTGCCCCGGCCCCAGCGCGCCAGCGCCGCCTCGGCCACCTCGGCCGGGGCATTGCCCCAGTTGAAGGTCACGACGCTGTCCGCGCCCTGCTGCCACCAGTTGGCGAACACGCCGCGCAGGAACTCGAGCGGCTGGAAGCGGTAGCCGTCGGTCGCGTGGTGGTCGTCGCAGCAGGGCTGCAGCTTCACTGTGTCGCCGACGACGGCGCGGAAGCCCTCGATGTCCACACTCATGGAGCGCGTACCGAGCGTGAGCATGTCCACCAGCCCCTCCCGTGCCCATGCCCACACATCGAAGCCGTCCGCGCGACAACTCGCGAGCGTGTTAGGGATGCGTGCCCCCAGCAGCAACGGCCTGCCGCGTCGCGCCGCGGTCTCCTGCAGCATGGCGCGGACCAGGCGCAGGAACTCGGTCACGCCCTCGCGCAGTTCCCACTGCCGCCCCACCGGCAGGCACGGGATGTGGCGGGCCAGATCCAGCTGGAAGCCGTCGAGGTCGTACCGGTCGGCCAGCTCGCGCACAATGGCGAGGTGGTGCTCCCGCACCTCGGGCACGGCGTAGTTCCACAGGCCCTGCCACCACCAGGTCTTGAGGACCCAATCCGGGTGCGCGGCCTTGACCGGGTTCATGTGGTCCATCATCAGCTCGGTCTCGCGGTCGAGGCCCGCGAGGGGGTTGATGTCCACCTCGCTGACGCGGTGGTTCCAGAAGCACTCGAGCCCGCGCTTGTGGGTGGCCCGCACCAGCTCGCCCACCCACTCGGTGCCCCGGTCCCACCAGAGCTTGAGGCCGGGATGCTCGAAACGCGGCAGGACCTCGCTAGGGTACGCGGCCCAGCTCCCCCAGCCGATGTCCCAGATGATCGCGTCTATCATGCTGCCGGGCGTGTCCATGCAGTGGAAGCGGAAGGCGAGCCACTCGTCGAAGGGGGCGCCAAGCTGGCCGTGGGCGTCGTACTGAACGACGAGGCGGCGGGGGCGGTTGAGGGCGTCGAGGTGGGTCATGGGTGGCTCCTACGGCGAACGGCTTGCCGGCTGGAAGCTGGCGCTCCTACGGCGACGGCTTGCCAGCAGGATGCTGGCGCTCCTACGGCCACGGCCTCCTACGGCTAGACGAGAGCCAGCGCCCGCCGCGCGATCTCCTGGCGCCGCACCGCGTACACGTCGTCGGGCGGGACGATCCGCTTCAGGGCGCGCTCCAGGCGCGGGGCGGCGTACTGCAGTTCGTCCCGGACCAGGGCCGGCTCCATCTCCGTCAGCGCCCAGACGGTGTACCAGGAGGGAAAGAAGCGCCACGCGCCCTTGCCCAGGCGCGCGCGTTGCAGGTTCTGCAGGCCGTTGGCCAGACGCCGTTCCTGATGGTCGAGGCCGCCCACGAGCAAGTGCCGCCAGAAGGCGACCGTGCACGAGCCGCAGCAGTAGTACCCGCCGCGCGGACCGTCGGCCGGGTCGAGGCGCGCGGTCATGTGCTCCTCGGCGCGCTGGAGAGCGGCGGCGATGGGGCGCGTGGTCACGCCGAGCACAAGGAGCGCCCGACAGCCCTCGTGGCCGAGCTTGCAGGCCGTGCCGCCGCTGGTGGTCAGGGGCTCGCCGGTAAAGAGCCGGGCGGAGCCGGAGAAGTCCTGTGCGGTGGGCGCGGGCATGAACTCATACGAGCGCGGCTCGCCGCAGCGCCCGGCCAGCCACTTCGCGACGGCGGCGCGGTCGCGCTGGCTGATCTTGCGGCCGAGGAAGAGGGCCTCATTGACGGCATCGAGGGTGGACGCAAGGCTGGTCTCGTCGAGCATGGTACCGACCTCCGGGGCAGATGTCCCCTGGCAGAGGCTCAGGCGCCGGAAGCGGCGTCCTGTAAGACCAGAATGTCGGTATTGCCGAGCAGGAAGACCGTGTCACCATCCATGAGCAGGCGTCGTCCGGCGGCGCGGGTAGAGAGCGTCGCGACCGGGTGGGCCGCCCGGGACGCCCGGCCCCACGTGAAGCGCCACAACTCCACGCGCTTGCCGATCTGGATCACGAACCGGCCGGCGGTCGTCGTGGGGCAGATGGCGCCCCAGCCGGCGGGGACGGGCCAGGCCTCCGAGAGCGGCGCCAACGTCAGCGGCTCGCCGCCGATCTCCAGCAGGATGTCCGCGGCCGTGGCCGCGCCGAGGTTGAAGCTGCCCTGCAGGCGGCATAGCCACCGGCCGCGCCGCACCGGCCCGATGATCTGCACGGCCCGCGTGCCCGGCGGTGCCTCGAACTGGTCCAACACTCGCAGATCATCGGCCGCCAGCGCCGCCAGGAAGCACTTGTCACTCGTGGCCGGGCAGGACTGGCAGTCGGCGTCGAAGTGTGTCGCGGCCAGTAGGCGCTTCCCCGTCTTGTCATATGCGAGGCTGACGATGCGCTGGTCGGGAATGGGATTGACGGCGGTGACGTTCTCGCCGGTGACGGTGTCGTAGCGCGTCACGGCCGAGCCCAGGTGGCCGTAGTGGGCGCTGCAGGCGTAGTACAGGCAACGGCCGTCATCGGCCGCGGCGAGGGGCCGCATCGAGCCGGGCGGGTTGGCAACGGTGCGCGGGTTCTCGGGGAAATGCGGGTGGACCTGCGGGTCATACTCCACGAGGCGGCCGCCGCCATACTCGGCCATGTAGACCTTGCCGCCCAGGCGCCAGGTCTGCAGGATCTCGCCGCCGCCGGGGGCGGCACGGCCGCAATCATAGCCCCGCCCGGTCTTCAGGTTGATCTCATAGAACCGCTGGGTGATGAAGGGCGTGCCCAGCAGGCGGTCGCGGTCAATGAGCCGCAGGCAGTCAGTGTGCTGGACGGCCTCGGCCGGCAGCAGGCGGCTGACCTCCAGGCGGCCGGTCTGCAGGTCGTGGCGCGTGAACTCGCCATACATGCTGACGCTGACGAGCTTGCCGCCGGCGGTGAGGTTCACGTTCTGCAGGCCGCAGTTGGCGCACCGCGCCGTCTCCCGCACGTGGCCGGTCGCGAGGTCCCACAGCCCGACGACCGCATCGCCCTCCGCATAGGCCACGCCGGCGAAGGCCTGGCCATGGCGGGCGAACCAGGTCATCTCGCGGTCCGGTCGGGGACCGCCCCGGGCGAAGCGCCGCCGCAGCGGGTCATACCAGCCCCGGCTGGGGAAGTACACGCGGCCCGCGTCGTCGCGCACCAGGGAGTAGTAGGACGCTGCAGACATCTCGGCATGCAGGTCCACGGTGTCGCGCAGGCGCTCGGGGGCAATCGTGTCGGCCTGCGGGTCCCAATGCAGCAGCGAGGTGCCCGGGCATTCGGCCAGGACGGTGTAGGTGCCGTCGCCATTGGCGAAGTGGCCGTGCAGGCACCAGTCCGGCGCGACGTGCTCGTAGACGCGCGCCGTCTCCCGCCGCCGCGTGTCGAAGGAGACCGCTGTCGGCCCCGCACCCGCGTAGGTGTTGGCCACGGCAAGCAGCTTGCCGGTGGCGGGGTCGTAGGCCATACCGTGGAAGACGAGGCCGTAGGGAGCGCCGGTGGGGAAGCTCTCGTAGCGGCCGGTCTGCAGCTCCAGGCGCGTCACCTCGGTGAGACTGCCCCACAGCCAGAGCGTGTCGAGGTCCTCGGCAGCCACACTGTAGAAGCCCGGCTTGAGCGGGTCGGCGAACTGGTAGAGGCGGAAGGCGCCGGTCTCATCCACCAGCGCGCCGGTGCAGCCCGCCACGGAGTTCCAGGTGGTGATCCAGAAGCGCTCCGGCGCGCCGGGCTCCTGGCCCACAGGGAAGAGCAGGTTGTTGATGAACGGGTCGCGGCATGGCGGGATGGCGACCCGCCGCACACGGCGAGCGCCCGGGCGCGTGGGCATGGCAGCGATCATCTCCGGAAGCGGGCGGCCCGCCTACCAGGGCGGCAGGGGCAGCGTCCCGCCGTCGAGCACGAGAATCGTGCCGTCAATGTAGCTGGCCTCGTCGCTCATCAGGAAGGCGGCGGCGTTGGCGATGTCCAGCGGCTGGCCGAGGCGGCGCACCGGGATCTTCTGGGCGACTTCGGCGTAGATCTCTTCCTTGGACTGCTCCCACCCCGCGCATGTGGCCGCCAGCATCGGCGTGTCAATCGTCCCGGGCGAAACACCCACGACACGCACCTTCCCCGCGTGGTCGTTGCACATGCAGCGGATCATGGCTTCCAGCGCGGCCTTCGAGGCGCAGTACATGGCGTGCTGGGGGAAGCCGATCTGCGAGGCGACCGAGGTGGTAATGACGATGACGCCAGGCTTGTCCTGCTGCTCCATGGCGGCCACGACGTGCTTGGCCAGCAGGAAGTTGCCCTTGACGTTCACGCCGAAGACGAAGTCGTAGTCCGCCTCGGTGAAGTCGGTCACTTTGCCCTGCCGCCAGACGCCAGCGTTGGAGTGGCAGCAGTCAATCCGCCCGTGCAGGTCGAGCGCCTTCTGCACCAGCGCCTTGACGCTGTCTTCGCAGGTGACGTCGCAGTACACGAAGTCGGCGACATAGCCCTGGCCCTTCAGTTCGGCCTCGAGCGCCTGGCCCTCGGCCTCCTGGACGGAGGCGAAGACGACCCTGGCGCCCAGCTCGGCATAGCGACGGCTGCAGCCCTCGCCAATGCCGGAGGTGCCGCCAGTCAGCAGGATGACCTTGTCCTTGATGTTCATCGGGTTCACCAACTCTCTTGCAGTGCTGTACGAGCGGTCACCGACCGCGATAGCCGGCGTCCCCGGACGCCTCCGGGGGCCCCCAAGTGAACTTGGGGCGCAACGCGTTGTGGTGCGACGGAGGCAAGTCGCCATCGTGCTGCAGGCGTCCCACAACGATGCCGGGCCCCACCCCGGCCTCCGTGGCGAAGTGGAGCACGCTCTGGCGGCTGAGGCGGTAGGGACGCTGGCGGAACTGCCGGAGGGCGTCGGACCGAATGAGCGTCTCTTGCGCGAAGAGATCGGCCTCCTGTTCCTCGGGAGCCTCGGCGGGGTCGTCGAAGCTGATGTAGACCTTCTTCTTGCTGTGTCGCAGTAGCAGGTGGCCGATCTCGTGGAAGAGCGTGAACCAGAGCACATCCAGATACGCCCCGCGGAGGCTCAGCTCGATCACCGCCTTGTCGGGCCGGATCCACTGCGTCGCCCCGTGTGCGTAGGTGTGCGACAGGTGCGGCACGAGACACAGGGCCACCCCACAGCCGGCCAGGAGGTCGCGCAGCGTATGCTGGAAGGAGGCGTCGGCGCTGCACGTCAGTTGCCGCAGCAGCGGCAGGGCGGCCTTGAGCGCCTGCTCGTCGTAGGCGGCGGTGGACACCTCGGCCGCCGTCAACTCGCCCATGCGCAGCCAGGCGGCGAGGGCATACGGCGAGGGCTGCCTGTGAGCCGCGACGCGCAGGTTCGCGGTCAACGGGTACTGCCGCAGCAACGACTCAAAGGAGGCCACGCCCATGAAGCTGAGCAACTGCTCGGCTCGCCGACCTACCTGGGTGGCGGCCGCGACATAGCCGTATCTGACCAGCTCGGCATACGGGAACTGCCGCACGATCTCGGCGGCCTGCGACAGCTCATCCGCCTCGGCGGCTCGCTGCCGGAGTTCCTGGTAGGTGCTCTCCATGCCCACCCAGAACGAGGCGCTGAGCTGCAGCACCCGCTCCAGAGCCAGGGCCGTGTCGAAAGTCACCGACGACACGCCGCGGATGATCCGGCTGATGTGGTCCTTAGAGAGCCCGGTGCGGCGCGCCAGCTCCGCCTGCGTCATTCCGCGCTCCTCCAGCAGTTCGGCCAGCACCTCGCCGGGGGGCACCGGCGTCTGTGGCGTGTACCGCAGGCCTGCCTCAACCATGGTAGTCAATCACCTCCAGCACCACGACAACAGTCACCCGATCCGTGTCCACGGCGCCGTCGCCGCGGACAGGTAGCGGATCGTTGGCCGGGGCGAATACCAAGCGGAGCCCCCCTCTGAGGTCCAGAGCGTACTGGCCTTGTCGGTCGGCCTTGAGGGGATGACAGCGCCCCGGGGCATGGAACACCTGCGCCAGGTTCTCAGCGTGCGCCAGCGTCTGCAGTCTCACCTCAACCTTGCGCGCCGCGTCCGCTCCGTACCTGCGCCCGCACTCCCGTGGGTCGCTGAGCAGCCGCTGGAGGCGCTTGTCACGAAAGTAGACCTCCATGCCCCACCTGGATACATCATATTATAGTAGACCAAATACGTCTACAGAAAGTTCCACATCGTCCCGGCGTGGGCGGGGACGCCCGCGCCACCCGGGGCCCGGGTGCGCCTACACGCCCCAGTCCATGCCCGGTGCGAACTCCATGAACTCCATGACCGCCCCGTCCTTGTTCACGAACACGACCCGCAGGCCCGGCATGGCCTCGAACGGCCCCAGCAGGACCTCACAGCCGGCGATCTCGTCGTCCATGCAGTCGCACGCGAAGGCGATATGCGGCATCGTCCGCACGGCGTTCGCGACCGGCGTATCGGGCTCATAGCGCAGGAACTCGATCCGCTGCGGGTGCTTCATGGGGTCGGTGACGGACACCTTGGTGGCCGGAACGTAGGTCTCGCCGGGCTGCTTCTCCTCGGTCGGCAGACCGAAATGGTGGAACTTGCGCATGACGTTCTCCTCGGTGTGACGTGCAGGTGTGAATGGCGGCAGTGACTTCTCGCCGGCAGCGGCGGGCACCTGCCGGCCGGGGTTGAGCCGGGGGGGCGGCAGGAGGTTGCGGAACACTTGAGCGTAATCCGGAATGCGGCGAGCCCGGGGCGGGTAAACCAGCGGTGTGGGCATCGTCCGGGCAATCCGCCCACGGAGATGACGACGTGACGCTCCTTGCCGGTATCGCGTTGGGAATTGCCATCATACTCGCCGTGTGCAGTCTCGCCGCCCTGTGCGCGGCCGGCCGTGCTGACAGGGCCCTGGAGCGCTCCCGGGCCGCCAGGTCGGCGGTCCACCGGCTCGGTCAGTATGCCGCGACTTCCAGGAAGGCCTCGTAGGCCCACTGCTGCTCGTCCTCGGTGATGCCCAGGGCGCGCCAGTCGCCGTAGTCCTTGCACACAAAGCCCCCGCCCTGGCCCCCCAGTGCGTATCGCATCCGCCTGGCGTAGTCCTGGATGGTCTGCTTGTCGCGGGTCTGGAGGACCTTCTGGATGTCCACCGGGCACCAGAAGGTGACTCTGCCGGCGAAGTGGTCGGCCAGGCGCTGGAGGGGGTAGTTCTCCTGCTGGTCGAACTGCAGCACGTCCACGCCCACGGCGATCAGGTCGGGGATGATCTCCCACAGGTAGCCGCAGGAGTGCATCCAGACGGTCAGGCCGCGCTCATGGGCCCGACCCACGACGCGCTCGAAGCTCGGCAGGAACAGCTCGCGCCACATCGCCGGCGACACCAGCAGCCGCTCCTGGGTGCCCCAGTCCTCGCAGGTGAAGAGGCCATCGGCGCCGGCGTCCGCGTAGATGTCAATGATGCGCTCGACCAGGCCCACAACCATGTCGTTGAGGCGCCGCACCTGGTCGGGCTCGGCAGCGCAGTCCAGCAGGAACTGCTCGAAGCCCCGCATGTAGCGCGTGACGTTGAAGGCGAAGCCGGGGAAGGTGCCCAGGTGATACCGATCGGGGTCGGCGGCCCAGTTGGCCTTGACCGTTTCGTAGCGCGCCGGGTCGGCCAGCGTCGGGGGCGTGTAGCTGTCCAGGTCATCCCACGACTGGATGACGCCACGGATGACCTCGCCGCTGTGCCGCTCATCCACCTTGGCCCAGACATTGCCCCACTCGTCGCGGGAGCACTGGTAGCGGCCCTCGGCCCACTGCTCCTTGACGAAGTTGGGGTCTGCGGCGGCGCCGCCGCCGTGGAAGTCGTTCAGGCGCGCCTGGCCCTGGTAGCCGGAGAAGGCGAAGCCAATGCGTTCGGGGCTGTCGAAGGCGACCACGCGGCGGATGATCTCGCGGCTGTTCATGGAGCCCTCCCGGCTCGGCCTGTGACGTTACAGGCGGTATTCCCTCTCGATGAGGTCCGGTATGTCGGCGACGCTGGGCAGCAGGTGGGTATGGCGCACGCGGCCCAGCGTCTCGGCGGTGCCGGTGCCGGTGAGTACGCCGACCACCGCGCCGCAGCCGGCGTTCGTGCCGGCCTGCAGGTCGCGCGGGGTGTCGCCCACAGCCATGGCCGCCGCCGCCGTGGGGACGCCGGTCGCTTGCATCGCGGCGTAGATCATCCATGGGGCCGGCCGGGCCTCGGGCACGTCGTCGCTGCAGATGGCCGCATCCACCAGGTCACGCGTCCAGCCGAGCAGCTCGCGCACCAGCAGCAGCGTCGGACGACTGAAGCCGGTGGTCAGGGCGACTTTGAGGCCCTGCGCGCGCAGCCAGGCGAAGGTGTCGGCCGTGCCCGGCACGGCCTGGGCCGTGCGGCGCAACTGTGCTCCCAGCTCATCCTCGAACTCGGCCATCAACCGGTCCGTCGCCGGCAAGCCCGGCGCGCCGTGGCGGGCGACCATGGTGTCGAAGATCAGGCGCTTGGACGAGCCGCGGAAGGGCACCAGCTCCGCCTCCGGCACCGGCATCCGGTGGGCCTCGAAGACGGCCATGAAGACGCGGTCCACCAGGTTGTCGTCCACCAGCGTGGTGCCGGCGATGTCGAAGGTGGCCAGTTGTAGTGTGTAGCGGCTCAAGAGGGTTACACTCCCACGACGGATTCGACCATGACGTACCAGGGCGTGGGCGGCCGAGACAACAGGTCCCGTGCCCGGTCGGTGAAGGGCAGGACCATCGCCACTTCGCCCACGGCGCTGGTGAAACCGGCCTGCTGCAGGGCCTCGTGCTCCGGGGCGCGCACATCGTGCAGGGCCATCAGGCGCTCCTGTGAGGCGGCGGCCAGGAGATCACGCAGGCAGGCTGCGCCATCGTAGACGGCGTCCGAGATGACGGTCACCTGCGTCTGGCGGCCGTCCAGCAGCACTGAGACCCCCGCCAGCGCCGCCGTGCCCACGGTCCGGCCGGCACGCTCGGCCACGATTACCTGCACGGGCAGGGCGGCCGGCCGGTCCACCCGGTGCCAGCGCCACAGGTCGCCATCCAGGCGGGCGAAGCCCTCGTAGGCGGCATACTTGTCGTTGACGAGGGTGCGGACGGTGGCTGCCTCGTCGGCAGCCATCGGTCGGACGTCGCAGTCTCCTGCCGGTGCCGGGCGTGAGCCGGTCAGCATGGCGGCCTGGGCCCGAGTGATGTAGCCCAGCCGCGTGTAGAAGTGGTAGGGATGGTTGGCGGGGTTGGTGTACAGGACGCCGGCCTCGACGCTCTGCCGGCGCATCAGGTCATGCGCCATGTCCATGAGCTGATGGGCCAGACCGTGCCGCCGGTGGTCGGGATGGGTCGCGACCGTGTCCACGATGCCGCAGGGGATGAACTCGCCGCCCAGGCTCAACTCCTGCACGGCCACCAGGACGTTGGCGACCATCTCATCCCCGTCCAACGCCGCCACGCACAATCCCGGGGTACTGCCCGGCCGCCGGGCGTACCAGCGCGTGAACTCGGCATCCACGGCCGGCGCGCCCTCGTATTCGGCGAAGGCGAGGTTCGACAGCGCCGTCAGCTGCTCGGCCAGACGAGGCGTCTGCTCGTGGGTAACCAGGCGGTAGGGCATGGCGACCTCCGGGCGGGGGAATTCGCCCGGACAGCCACCATCTCCTGCCGCGGCCGGCAGGATGGTCGGCCTGGCGCGGCGAACCTCTCATCGTGCTGATAGCGCCAACTGCAGGGACGGCGCGATAGCCTGTCTCTGGCGAGGAGGTATGTCTGTTGCGACGCGATAGATGTGTTTGGGTGGCAATGGCCGTCTTGGTGCTATGGTTGGTTGTGGGCGCTTCCGTCGCGATGGCGCAGACCGCGGCGGACCCCAACGATGGCGACACGCCGGCGCGCATCCTGGGCACGCCCCCGGAAGCCACGCCGATGGTGCTGGTCTCGCGCACCCACGCGCTGGGGGCCGGGCAGGCCAACGTCACCGTGACTGAGCGGCTCGGCGGGGTCAGACTGATGGTGAAGATCACCGACGCGGCGCGCCAGCCCGACCCGCTAGCGTCGGTGGGGGTCTACGGCACCGGGTTCTTCGGCAGCCGCTGCCTGCGATTGGCGCCGGTCAGCCCCGGCGTCTATGCCTGCATGGCGAACCTGGCGGACGTGGACGAGTTGGCCGTGCGCGTGACGCGCCCGGGCCTCTCTCGCGTGTACTATGTGGGTCTCCCCGGCACGCGCCTCGGCTGGCGCTGCGAAGAGCGCTGACGGGCACGGCCAGCCCGCTCACACACCGGGAACCTTCCGCGCCCCGCCTGCCGTTTAGGGCAATTATATAACGTGGTTGCCCAACGACGGTAAGGCAAGGAGACTCGGATGAACATGCGTAGGTTGGTCATTCCGCTGGCGCTGGTCATCGTGCTGGCGCTGGTCGTCACGACGGTCGTCGCACTCGCCCAATCGACTCCGGGGAAGCCCGGCTGCGGCATGAGAGCAGGCGCGGGTTGTGGCATGGGCGCGGGTGGCGGCTGTGGCATGAAGCCCGGCGGCGGCATGGGGATGGGACGAGGCTGCGGGATGCGGATGGGGGGCGGCTGCGGCATGATGGCCATGGGCCGGGGCCGGGTGGCCGCGACGACGCGGGCACTGGCGTCCGGGCAGGTCACCCTCGCCGCGACGCCACGCGGGCTGCTGCTGCTCGTGGCGGACAAGTCCCATCAGGGCGATGCCAATGCCTCGGTCAGCGCCACAGGCTCGGGCACGGGCAAGGATGTGGGCCTGAAGGCTGAGCGGATAGGCGCCGGGCGCTTTGCGCTGCAGGGCGATGTGTCAGGGGTCAACGAGATCGCCGTGCGTGTCACCAAGGGCGCGATCTCCGAGTTGGTCTACTTCGGCGTCCCGACTCTCGCGGCCCGTGGCGGGGGCTGCCCCGGCGGCCGCGCCGGCTGCAAGTGCGGCGATGCCTGCAAGTGCGCCAGCGGCGACAGGAGCGCCTGCAAGTGTGGCGCGGCGTGCAAGTGCGCGGCCTGCGGCAAGCAGGGCGCGGCGGCGAAGTGCGGCGCCGGCTGCAGGTGCGCGCGTTGTGGTGGCCAGAAGTAGCCTGATCGGCCACTGCTGATGTGCCGACGGCCCACCCGATCGCGGGTGGGCCGTCATGATTCTGGAAGGGCTTCGTCAGGCGTAGACCATCTGGCCCTCGACGCGCCCCACGGGGACCTGCAGGCGCTGCCCCCCGAGCTCCACCAGGGTCTCCGGGTCGCGCCGCACGGCCTGCACCGCGTGTTCGAACATGTCGCCGGCGTTCAGGTAGCGCACGAGGGAGTCGCCGATGAACGCCTCGCGCTGCAGCCCGGCCTCCCACAGGCTCGTGTTCATGCGGTTGAAGTCATAGCGCCGGGTAGGGGCGTGCAGCAGCGTGGGGAGGGGGTGCGCCTGGCCCTCCTCGTCAATGATCGTGACGCGGGGGTGCTGCCGCAGGGGGAAGTACGGCAGTTGCTCCTGCTCCTCGACGGCGTGGAAGGTCGTGTTGCTGTTGTGGCCCACGCCGAGCAGCAGGAGACCGCCGCCCCACGCGGCCAGCTTGCGGAAGGGGCTCGTGGCTCCGCAGGGGGCCGGGCCGTGGTCGGCGGTGAGGGCCGCGGCCTGCGGGCCCGCCGCGCAAACCGAATGGGTGGCATGGTGGCTGCGGTGGGTCGCGACCTCGGTGCGGAACAGCTCGTAGGTCCGGCCGGTCCAGCAGGGACTGTGGCGCACGTCGAAGACCGGGGTCGCCTCCTCGCGCAGGCCGAAGGTGAAGCCGGGCATGGCGAGGGTCCCGCTCGGCCCGATCGCCGCGAGCAGGGCCTCGATGACCGTGCGAGCCCCGCCCTCGACATGCCCAAAGCGGCTCAGCGAGGCGTGGACGAAGATGAGGTCGCCCGCGCGCACGCCCAGCCCGCGCAGGCCCGTGATGAGGTCACCCTGAGTCACCCGTGCTTGTGCCATAGCCGCCGGACATTCTCCCCCCGGCGGGGAAGGTCCTCCGCCACCTCAGGCGAACCCTGCATCCTCAGGAACACCGTGGCCGTCGCCGCTGCTGTTGCCCTGAACCCTTAGCCCTAGACCCTGAACCCTATCCTTGAGCCGGAGGCTCACCCCCATGCATGACCCCAAGTGGTGCATCTTCTTTGACTTCCACACCATGCCCGCCAACCCCGATGTGGGCAAGGGCTTTGACTTCGACGCCATCACCGGCCAGTTGGCCGACGCCGGCGTGGACTACATCGTCTTCCCGGCGCGCTGCAACCTGGGCACCGCCTACTACAACACGCAGATCGGCATCCGCCACCCGGCGCTGGAGTACGACCTGATCGGAGAGTTGGTCAAAGCCTGCAACAAGCGCAGCATCGCGCTGACGTGCTACATCAACATCGGCCTGAGCCACGAGGAGGGCCTGCGCCACCGCGACTGGCTGGTGCTCAACAAGGACGGCTACACCTACCAGCCTGACCGCCTCAACAGCTTCTTCCGCCAGATGTGCTACAACAGCGCCTATGGGCCACACGCGGTGGCGATGGTCAAGGAACTCGTCGCCATGCACCCCATCGCCGGCCTGTTCTTCGACTGCATGTACACCCAGCCGTGCTACGGCATCGAGTGCATGGAAGAGATGAAGAAGCTGGGCGTGGACTGGGAGGACCTCGAGGCGGTCCACGACTACAACTACATGAAGATGAACCGCATGGCCCAGCAGCTCACCGATGCGGCCAAGTCGGTCAACCCTGAGGTGCTGCTGTACTGCAACGGCATTGACTACGAGGCCCAGGACAAGATGGGGACATACCTGGACTTCGAGTGCCTGCCCACGGGCGGCTGGGGCTACGAGGCACTGCCGATGGGCGCGCGGTACCTGCGGACTCTGGGGAAGCCTGTGCTGAACATGAGCGGGCGCTTCCACAAGTCCTGGGGCGACTTCGGCGGCATCCGCACCGACGCGAGCCTGGAGTACGACCTCGTCTACGGCATGGCCAACGCCATGCGCCCGAACATTGGCGACCATTTCCACCCGCGCGGCGACATCAACCAGCCCGTCTTCGACATGTACAAGCGCCTGTACACCAAGCTGCGCCGCTACGACCCGTGGCTGGAGCAGGCCACGGCCGAAGTGGACACGGCGGTCGTGTGGCAGGCCCCGTATCCGGGCTACAAGTTCATGAGCCCGACCAAGCGCGCCCTGTGGGACAAGCAGTACAACGCCGTCAAGGGCGCGACGCGGCTGCTGTGCGAGCTGAAGTGGCAGTTCGACATCGTGACGGACTTCGCCGACTGGGACAAGTACGAGCTCTTGGTCCTGCCCGACCACATCGTGATGAACGAGGAGTTCACCAAGCGCCTCCGCAAGCACCTGGACAAGGGTGGGGCGGTGCTGTCGAGCGCCTGGTCGGGCCTGGACCCCGAGGGCAAGCAGTTCGTCTTCGACGAGTGGGGCTGCAAGTTCCTGGGCGAGGATCCGTATGACCCGGCGTTCTTCACCCCGTATCCCGAGCTGGACTACGCGATGCCCGCGATGCCCATCACGCTCTACCAGCAGGGCACGAGCATCGAGCCCACCAAGGGGCAGCAACTGGCCGAGATCATCGCCCCGTACTACAACCGGCACTGGGATGGCGAACACGGGTTTGTGTACCTGCCCCCCGACAAGCCGACCGGACGCGCCGCCGCGGTGCAGAACGGCCGCGTGGGGCACTTCAGCCATCCCGTCTTCACCAGCTACATCGCCGATGGGCAGGTGCCGATGAAGCAGTTCGTCGCGAACATGCTGGGCCGCATCATGCCGCGGCCGCTGGTGCAGACCAGCCTGCCGTCGTATGCGCGGGCGGGCGTGACGCGCCAGCAGGACGCCGGCGTCTCCCGGCGGATGGTCCACCTGATCTCCTACGTCCCCGAGCGGCGCGGCAACACGATTGACATGATCGAGGAGCCCATCGAGCTGCGCGACGTGCAGGTGGCCCTGCGCCAGGACGGGCAGACGCCCAAGCGGGTCTATCTCGCGCCCGAGGAACAGCCGCTGGAGTTCCAGATCGTGGACGGCTACATCCACACCGCCGTGCCCGTCGTGCCGGGCTATGCGATGGTGGTGTTCGAGTAGAAACAGTCTCGTCAACGTGTGCGCCAGTGGAGACCACTCTGCGGTTGCCAGGAGGGACATGCCATGGCGATCAACTGGGGCGTGGTGGGCTGGGCGTGCTTCGGCGGGTTCATTGCTGAGTTTCTCAGGTGGTATGGCCTGAAGGACTCGCCCAATCTGCCCGCCTACAAGGCGAGCGTGTTCTACTGGATCATGACAATTATCATGATCGCGCTCGGAGGGGTACTGGCGGTGCTGTACAAGGTGGCGCCTGAGAACCCGGTGCTGGCCGTGAACATCGGGGCCTCGGCGCCGCTCATCATCAAGGCCCTGGCCAGTGTCGCGCCGAAGCTGCCAGAGCCTGGCGGGGCGACCCCCTCGCCGGCGGCGGGGCGGGCGCTGTCCGGGGCCGGGGGGCCCAGGCTGGTGGACTTCCTGGCCGGTCGCTAGCGCTCGTCGGGACGGGGCGTGTCGTCACCGTGGTACAGTCCGTCTCGACCACGGCATAGCAGTACGCCTCAAGGTAGGTCAGCATGAACAAGGTCTACGTCCTCTTCTGGTTCGATGTCGAGGACTGTTCGGTTCCGCAAAGCGACGATTGCGCCAAGCGCCTGTGCCAGATCCTGACCCAGCACGGCGTCACCGGCACCATGAAGCTGGTGGGGCAGAAGGCGCGGATGCTCGAGCAGCGCGTGCGGTACGATGTCATTGACGCGCTGCAGCGCCATGACATCGGCTTCCACTCCAACTGGCACGGCCTGCGGCCGCAGATCGCCGAGTACCTCGCCCCGCTGGGCATGGTGGAGGGGGCGGCGGAGTTCGAGCGGCGCGAGGGGCCGGGGCTGGAGGACGTCAAGCGGCTCCTCGACAGGCCCATCGTGACCTATGGCCAGCCCGGCAGCAACTGGGCCCCGCAGGCGTTCCCCGTGCTGCGGCAGTGGGACATCCCCACTTATGTCAGCGGCTTTGGCTACATTGGCATTGACTGCCAGCCGTTCTATCTCGGCGGCATCCTGTGCACCTCGCACATGTACGGCCGGCGCCTGAACGGGCAGGAACAACGCCACCTGATGGGCCTGAACTTCGAGTTGGGCGGGCCCGGCGAGTTGGAGAAGCACCAGGCGCTGTTCTCCCGGTCACTGGAGGAGCTGTCCGACACCGGCGGCCTCATCAGTATCATCAACCACCCGTGCACGCTGGTGCTCGAGGAGTGGTTCAGCACCTACATGAAGCCCCGCGAGCGCATCGAGGCGGGCTACCGGCACTTCGAGAGCTTCGTGCAGTGGGTGCTGGGCCATCCCAACGTGGAGGCCATCGGCGCTGCGCGCCTGCCCGAACTGTACCCGGACCAGGCTGTGGGCCAGCAGTTCCCGCGCGAGGCGCTGCTGCACCTCGCCCAGGCGCTCAGCGAGGAGATCAGCTTCGTGCGCCTGGGCGAGGTGGCTGTGTCGGCGGCGGAGGCCTTCCACCTGCTGACCGAGGCCCTCGCCCCCTACTTGGAGCGCCGCAGCCTGCCGTCACAGGTGGAGTACATGCCGGTGGACTGCCCCGCCGCAGGCGCACCGGAACTCGCAGGTGAGTTGGCGGTGCCGTGGGACGAGTTCGGGCGCAACGTGCGGCGCGTCGCGCAGGAACTGCGCCAGACGCGCGCGGTGCCGTCGGCGGTGCCCGTGAGCCAGATGGCTGTGGACCCGGCGTCGTACCTGGCGGCGGTGGCCCGGTCCGTCGTGCAGGCCCTGCGCGACGGTTCGCCCCCGGAGACAGTCGCCATCCGCCCGGCGCCCCGGCGCTTCGAGGACTACGTGGACCCGGAAGCCGCCCGAAGCGCTGCCGGCAGCTCGATGGCCCCGCCGGGTGGCATCGCCACCTCCGGCCTGCACGAGCTGGCCAAGCTGCTGGCGTGGACGGCCAAGCCGGCGGTGCTGAAGTAACGGCCACGGCGGCCCACCCCTCCCTGCAGGGAGGGGTCGCGCCGCAGGCGCGGGGGTAGGAGGCCGTAGGGAACGGCGACGGCGTCCTCACCCCCTGCCCCTCTCCCTCGCTGCGCTCCGGAGAGGGGAACGGCGACGGCGACGGCGACGGCAACGACACCGGCGGAGCACGACTCGGAGGGGCGTATGATCTGGATAGATACCCACATTCACGTCTCGGACCTCAACCCCGATGGCAGCAAGCGGGAGCGCATGCTCGACGATCTGCTCGAGCTGCTCGACCGTTGCGACGCCGACCTCCGGTTCGTCATCAGTTGCGACGGGGCTTACAACAGCCTCGTCAAGCAACAGCCGGATGGCATGATGGCCGCCAACCGGATGGTGCACGAGCTATGCCGACAGGCGCCCGACCGGCTGTTCGGGAGCTGCATCGTCAACCCGCACTACCCGGACGAGGCGCAGCGGATGATGGACATCGCCTTCGCCGAGTGGGGCTTTGTGCAGCTCGGAGAGATGTTGCCCTACATGCTGGACTTCGTCATGGATAGCGACCCGGTTGAGGCGCTGGTGCGCCGGGCGGTGGACTTCGACGTGCCCGTGCAGGTGCATCTGGGGACATACTGGGGCCACAAGATGGGGGCGTCGGGGCACGGCATGGACCACATGGAGGACCTGCTCGGCATCGCCGAGCGCGTGCCGGAGGCCAAGTACGTCCTGGCCCATGCGATCGGCTGTCCCGGGGCTTCGGCGGCCGAGGCGCGCTGCATCTCGTGGGCGGACTGGTTCCTCGATGTCCTGGCCGGCTTCTTCGATGCGTACCCCGACAACTTCTGGGTCGAGATCCGCGACTTCCAGTGCCGGGCGCTGCCGCGCGCGGTGGCCGAGGTACCGGCGAACCGCCTGCTGTCGGGCACTGACTGGACCACCCGCATCGGCCCGCCCTTCCAGACCTATGGCACGCAGTTCAACGTGAGCGAGGCCGACAACCCCTTCCCGCCGAAGGTCGAGTCGTTCGTCGGCTTCCTGACGGCGGCCGGGGCCAGCGCGGAGACGATCGAGCGCATCGCGCACGGGAACGCCCGCGAACTGTACAAGCTGAACCTGTAGATGACACGCTAGCCAAGGAGCCTGCCCGTGCCTGCCGACCTGCCGCCCCAGCCTGACGAGAGCACCTGGAAGTTCGTGGACGAGCTGCGCACCAAGCCCGTGCACGAGCCCGTCAAGTGGACGCGCCGCCAGCCCTCCGATGATGAGGCGTACTTCCCCGACGGACTGCGTCTTCAGCCCGAGTTTCCGGATTCGCGGGGGCTGCTGGAGACCGCCTACGCGGACTTCGAGTCTTTTCTGCGGAGCGCGGGCCTCCCGGCCCGCGGGGGAAAGGCGCGGGCTGGAAAGCCCGCGCTCCATATCGTCTCCGCGCCTACTGCCGTCCGCGAGCAGTACACGCTCACCGTCACCCCTGAGGGCGTGACGCTGGCCGCGGCCGACACCGACGGCATCCGCCGGGGGCTCGTGTTCGTCGAGGACGAGATGCTGCGGCGCGGCGGGCCGTTCCTGCCGCTGGGGATGATCGCCCGCACGCCCGTCGTGCGCACGCGCATCTCCCGCTGCTTCTACGGGCCGATCAACCGCCCGCCGAAGCTCCGCGACGAGCTGACCGATAGTGTGGACTACTACCCGGACGAATACCTCAACCGCCTGGCCCACGAGGGCGCCAATGTCCTGTGGATGACGGTCAACTGGTATGAACTGGTCCCCTCCAAGCTCATCCCCGAGTACGGGCAGAACGCCGGGCCGCGCCTGGAGAAGCTGCGCCGGACCGTCGCCAAGTGCGAGCGCTACGGCATTCGCATCTGCCCGTTCTGCATCGAGCCCTGCGGCTTCTCGCGCAACGCGCCGGAAGTCGCGGCGGCCGCGGCGGCGCACCCGGAGTTGCTCGGCCACGGTCGTGCCTTCTGCACCAGCACGGAGCTGGGGCAGGCGTATGTTGAGGAAGCGGTGCGAACGCTGTTTGAGCTGGTGCCGGGCCTGGGCGGGATGATCGTCATCCCCGTCGGCGAGCGGCAGACGCACTGCTACTCCGGCGGTATCCCTGACGGTGGCTCATGGCCCACGCCCAACACCTGCCCGCGCTGCAGCCAACGGAAGCCGTACGAGGTGCTACGCGACACACTGGCCGCCATGCGCCGGGGGATGGATGCGGCGGCCCCGGAGGCCGAGCTGGTTGCCTGGCCGTACGGGCAGTTCATCGGCTGGGGGGCCGAGAAGACCATCGAGGCGGCCGGGCACATCCCGCCGGGCGTCATCTTGCAGCACAACTTCGAGACGGGCGGCGCCAACAAGCAGCTCGGCAAGCTGCGACCCACGTGGGATTACTGGCTCTCGTACGTTGGGCCGAGCGATCTGTTCGCCCGGGCCGCCGAGGCGGCCCGCGCCAATGGCACCCGCACCGGGGCCAAGCTCCAGGTCGGCTGCTCGCACGAAGTCGCCACCACGCAGGTCGTGCCCGCGCCGGGGCTGCTGTACCGCAAGTACTGTGAGATGCGCCAGCTCGGCGTCAGCGGCGCGATGCAGTCGTGGTACTTCGGCACGTACCCCTCGCTGATGACCAAGGCGGCCGGGGAGCTGTCGTTCGACCCCTACCCGAGGTCCGCGCGCCAGTTCCTGCTGTCGCTGGCCCAGCGCGACTGGGGCCAGCACGCGGCGCAGATGGCCGAGGCCTGGCACTGGTTCGAGCAGGGCTACGGCAACTACCCGACCGCGCACATCTTCGGCTACTTCGGGCCCATGCACGATGGTCCGGCCTGGCCGCTGTATCTCATTCCCCGGCGGCTGCCTCTGGCGCCGACCTGGCAGATCGGGTATCCGCCCAGCGGCGACCATGTCGCCGACTGCGTGACCAATGGCTTCACCCTCAACGAGATCGTGACCCTCTGCCGGCGGCAAACGGAGTACTGCGACCGCGCGCTGGCGATCTTCAAGCAGATCCGGCGGAACTTCGCCGACCAGCCGGAGCGCCTGCGCGACCTGGGCCTGGCCACGGCGCTGGGGCTCCAGTTCCGCAGCGGCTACCACATCCTGCGGTTCTATCAACTGCGCGAACGACTGGCCGAGGCGAAGTCGCCGGCGACCAAGCAGCGGCTGCTGGCGGAGATGAGGAAGCTGGTGCGGGAGGAGATCAAGGTCAGCGAGGAGCTGCTGCCGCTGGCCGAGGCCGACTCGCGGCTGGGCTTCCACTCCGAGGCCGAGGGCTACAAGTACTTCCCGGCGCTGCTGCGTTGGCGGATCGAGCAGTTGCGGGACCTGCTGGCCGAGGAGTTCCCGCGGGTGGAGCGGCAGGCGCAGGAGCGGGGGCTGCTGTGGCCGGAGTATGTGGGGGAAGGGGAAGAGGGGTTGGTCTATGGGGCGACGCGTTGCGCGCGTGGGGACACGCGCGCCCACGCGGCCCAGGGCAGTGCGGGCTTCCAGCCCGCCCCGGAGGACTGGGCCGCAGCCGCCGAGGCTGAGTGCACGCACTGGCTCCGGCACGTCTACAACCCCGAGCGCTGGCGCAAGTGCGCCTACGACCCGAGCGACCATCTCCCCGTGGACGAGGCGGAGAAGCAGGGGCGCACGACCACCTGGCAGGCGCTATGGGACGACCGGGCCGTGTACCTGCGCGTCGCCTGCCGGGGCGAGGGCGGCTCGCTGCAGGTGCTGGTCGAGCCCTGCCGCACGCAGCCCCGGCGCATCCTGTTCGTGGGCGCCGACGGCTCGGCGCGCGCCCAGCAGGACGACGGCTACATCCCGCGGGCGCAGGGGAACTGGGAGGCGGCGGTCGAGGCGGGCGAGGGCGAGTGGACGGCGACGGTGACGCTGCCATGGGAATGGCTGGGGCAGAAGCTGGGACGCCGCCCGAAGCCCTTCAGGCTGAACATCATCCGCCACCTGCCGATCAGCGCGCCACCAGGCGGGGCCGAGTGCTCATGGACGAAGCGCGAGCCGGCGAAGGCCCGCCTGGTCTGGGGCGACCTGAACCCGGCGACGGACTTCGGGTGGTTGAAGTTTGAGTAGCCCGGAGCGCCGCCGTCAGTACCGCACCTTGGCTGCCACATCGCTCGCCACCGTCGGCAGCTTCAGCGCCAGTCCGTCCTTCCCCGCCCGCAGCTTCTCCGTCGCCGTGATCTTCCCCGTCGCTGTGTCCCACCACTCTACGGTGCAGGGCCCCGGCGGGATGCCCGCCACAGTGAGGACCGCACCGCTGAGCGGCTCGACGGGCTTTGCCTCGGCCAGCGCGAACCAGTCGCTCGCCTTGTTCTGCACCCACAGCAGCGCCAGCTTCTTGCCCACCAGCCCCACGGCGAAGACGCCGGGTCGGTCCTCGGTCAGGCAGCCCGTGATCGTGACCCGGTCAATCGTGATGCCATCCCGGCCGGCGTTGTACAGCTCCAGAGCGTGTTTGCCGGCGGGCAGGTCGAAGGCGATGTCCCTGTCATAGTCCGACGCCCAGATCTTCCACTGCTCGCTGAACTCGGCTTTCTTCCAGGGTCCCGTGCCCGGCGGGCCGGCCGGCAGCACCTCACGCAGCACGGGCTGCCCGTCCAGCTTCGCCTCCAGAATGCCCGCGACCCACACCCGCCCGACGTTGATGATGAGCTTGCCCGCCTGGGGCAGCGTGACCTCGAAGCTGATCGGCTTCTGCTGGTCGCTCTGCGCGCGGCCGTAGAGGTAGACGCGACCCAGTTCCTCCGGCGGGTTCGCCAGGTCGAAGACATAGGTACCGGTCAGCTGCGGCAGACCGCCGCCCCCGCACGGCACGACCAGGTCCTGCGGCGTCGTCGGCGGCGGAGGCGTCAGCCAGCGCGCCGTCGTGCGCGCCGTGCGGAAGCCCTCGCGCGGCCAGTCTATCCCCCGACAGAACTCCGCCAGTGGCGTGAAGACGGGGTACAGGTTCAGCTTGTGGATGTAGAAGTCCCAGCACCACGTCAGGCCCGAGGCGCCGCCGCCGCCCAGCATCGTGGACCAGATGCCGTGCCGAACGTTCAGCCCGGTCGGGTCGGTCTGGGGCATGGGCCCCAGCTCAGCCATCTTGGGTCCGAACTCGCCGACGACGTGCGGACGGCCGTAGCGCCGGTGCATCTCCTGCGTGACGGCGGCATACGTCGCGCCCACCCGCCGGAAGCCGTACAGGTGCGACTGGACGAAGTCCAGGTCGGACACCTGCCAGATCGCGTCCTCGCCGTAGGCGGTGCCGAAGCTGGTGGTGATGAGGTGGCGGTTGGGGTCCAGGCGCCGCAGCTCAGCGGCCATCTCCTTGTGCCAGTCCACGATCTGCGGGATGAGGTTGGTCCAGCCGGGGAAGCAGTTCAGCTCGTTCCACAGTTCCCAGCACATGACATTGGTGTCAAAGCCCCAGCGGGCGACGATGTAGCGCAGTCGCCGCCGGATCAGCTCATGCCCGGCCTCGGTGGTGTAGAACTCCTCGGGGGTGTTCAGCGGCCCGCCGTTGACGGCGTTGTGGGGGCAGTTCTCCCAGGGCTTGCTGGTCAGCTTCCCGAGCCAGTAATGCTCCTTCTGGTAGGGCTCGGGCGAGTCGAGACAGAACAGCACGCGCACGCCGCTGTCGCGCGCCACGTCGAGGACGTGATCCATCCGCCAGGCGTTGCCCAGGTCATAGCGTCCCGCGCCGCTCTGCTTCGTCTCGATGCTGAGGGTGCTGTTCCACTGCAGCCAGATGCGGGCGAAGTTGATGCCGGCCTTGCCTGACTCGGTGAGCCACGGGTCGAAGTCGAAGCTGCCGCCCCTGCCGGCCCAGGCGATGTTCAGGCCGATGAGTGAGATCGGCGTGCCGTCGCCATACTGGAAGTAGCGCGGGTCGGGACTGCGGCGAATGAAGCCGTGGGAGGCGGACGGGAGGGCGGTGAACGAGACGGGGCCCGAGGTGGCCGTGCCGGTCTGGTCGGTGACGGTCAGGCGCGCCTGCCAGGAGCCGGGCTTCGTGGGGCAGAAGCGCACCATCCACACGGGCTGCCCGGCGGGCACAATCTGCTCGCGGCCGTCGGCATCGCGCGCGCGGGTGAAGTCCTGGTACAGGAAGCCGGGCGTGGTGAGCCTCAGCCCCCCGGGGCCGATGCAGGTGGCGTCGAGCGTCACCTGCGCCGGGTCGAAGGGGTTGTCGTATGTGGCCTGCAGGTCGCACCGCATCTCGGCGCGGCCGTAGCATGGGACTCTGTCCGCGGCGAGACGGAGATTGCCGATGCTCGGAGCGGCGAGGGCCGGTGTGACGGCAAGCAGCAAACAGAGCGCGACCAGCGCTTGCATGAGAACCTCTCCCTGTTCCCGCACGGCGATCACTCGAGCCAAACCCGGCTGACAACCACCTTGGATATGCAGCAGGCCATGAAGCCGTACGGCTGGTCCGAGGGGTACACCCTGATCTCGTGATAGAGCTGCTCTGGATCCGGTGCGAGCCACAGGATCGTCCACTGGTCGGCCCCGGTGGGGGCGTTGCCGTAGACGGTCAGGGGGGTGTCCTGTTGCCACACGCGGGGCTTGTACGGCGAGTTCGGCCAGATATCCTGCATGAAGAACGTGATCATGTACGCGCCGCGTATGGGCCACTGCGCCTCGAGCCGGAGCAAGGGTGCGCTGCTGGGCGCCCTCAGCCACAACAGCGGTGGGTTCTGTCCGGCGGCAGGCAGGGGGTTCGACCGGGAAAGGTACCCCGCCTCGGTCCCGAGGCAGACGAAGGAGGTGGCGGTGTTGGCGGCCGACCCCCAGGAGGGGTTGAGCGGCGTGATGGTGATGCCCGTCTCCCACGCGGGGTCGAGTGCCGGGGCCTGCGGGGCCTTCAGTGTCAGTCCCCGAAGCTTCTGTCTCATGGCCGGATCTGCCTGGAGCACTGACAACTGCTGCTGGGGAGTGATTGTGCCCGCCAGACGCTGTCGCGCAGCAGGGGACAGGCCCTGCTGGAGTTGGCGGAGCACTGCCGATGGCAGAAGCCGGGACTTGTCTGGCCGGGGGGGCCCGTCGGCCCAGACCTGGACGAGACACCCGACAACGACCCCCAGAACCCATAGGGTACGCATGATCTCGCTCCCTTCCTGGTGCGGCCGTCGTGCCGCACTCCCCGCCTCCGGAGCTCGCGTCATCTGGGAACAAGCGCCGGCGCGGCCGCCGCAGGTTCTTGATGGTTCGAGAGGCGCACCGGCATCCCTCTTCCGGGAACGTTGGCGCCCCGGCCAAGACCGGCCGAGGCGCTGGTTCACGGGTGGGCTGCTCGGGCCCGCCGCTACAGCTTGCGGATGACCACCTTCGACAGGCAGCAACAGGTGAAGCCGAAGCCGCTCTCGGCCGGGTACAGGCCGATCTCCTGGTGCTGGCGCTGGGGGTTGCTGGCGTCCCATAGGAACGTCCACTGGTCGCCGCCGGTCGGCGTGTTGGCGACGGGCGTCTGCATCCCATAGCCGTCGTGGAACACCCGTGGCTTGGCGGTCGAGTTGGGCCAGAGGTCCTTCAGAAAGAACGTGATGAGATAAGCGCCGGGCGAGGGCCACTTGGCTTCCACCCAGAACAGCGGGTCGCTGTTGGCGGCTACATTGAGCCACAGCAGGGGCGGGTTCTGGGCCGCGGAGGGCAGGGGATTGAAGGGGCTGAGCCAGGCGGCGCGCGTCTGCAGGCAGAGCGCGAAGCTGTCGTAGGTGGCGTTGGCCGGGTACAGGTACGACACGGGGGTCAAGGCGATGCCGGTGCTCCAGGCGTCGCCGCCCATCGGCTGGGTCATGGCCGCCGCACCGAGGCCGGCGAGGCGCTTGCTCAGGAGCGGGTCCGTGCGCAGGACAGCCAGTTGCTGCTCGCGGGTGATCGTGCCCGCGAGGCCCTGTCGCGCCGTGAGGGACAGGCCGCCCTGCAGTGTCCGCAGGGCCGTGGCCGACAGCCCCGGGCGCTTCACCGGGGTCGGGCCGCTGCCGCCCGCGGCGCAGGCCGCCGACAGGAATGCAACCAGGCAACAGATGACCAGTACGCTGCGCATGGGGTCTTCCTCCAACGATGTGGTCACGCCTAAAGCCCGGCTCGCTCCTCGGGGAGGCGGCGGTCGAGGAGGTCCTGCAGTCCCGTCAGCTTCTGCTCCACCAGCTCCGGGCTGATCATGTAGCCGTACGCTTCGCCGTGCCAGCCCAGGCGTGGGTCGGCCTGCATGAGCGGCAGGGCGGCCTGCGCGTTGTTGGCCTCGCGGCGGCAGATGGTCTCCAGGCGATCCAGCAGCTCGCGCTTCTCGGCCGCGTCTGCGGTGGCATAGTAGGCGTTGCGGGCCAGCAGGAAGTCCACGACATTGGCGCCGCTCTGGGTCTGGATGACGTGGAACTTGCACAGGCCGATCTCGCCCTCGAGCCGTCGCCGGTCCTCGCCCTGGGTGCGGTCCAGAGCCTCCTCCATCACGGCAATGGCCTCCCAGCCCTTGGCGGCTTCGGACTGGTAGCACTCCAACACCTTCTCCGGCCCGAAGGGCGAGGCCCAGTCGAGCAGATCGCCCTCGATGTCCTTGTCCAGCAGCCAGGAGTGCGGGAACTTCTTGTTGACCTGGTCGAACATGAACAGGAAGGCCGGGCCGCGACTGACCGGGCCGTAGTACATCACCGGGATGCTGCTGGGGAAATCGTCATGTGCCGCCGACAGCATGTCCCAGGCGCGCACCACGTCGTCGGCCGCGTCGGGGCCGAAGTGCCGCAGGGCGATCCGGCGCAGGGCGGCGTTCACGTCCGTCGGCTGCGGGTCGAAGGTGAACTCGCCGGCGACCTCCGTGCCCCGCGAGGGCATGTTGCCGAAGTTCCAGCAGGTCATCATGCCCGTGACGCCGGTCGCCTTGAGCGTCTGGTACTTGCGGGCGATCTTTTGCATGGTGGGCAGGCACGGGATATCGGGGTTTTCGTGCGTGGTGCCGATCTGCAGCTTGGCGTACACCGGCCGCCCGCGCCCGAGCTGGAAGTCCGCCACGCCCTTGAAGCGCTGGCTCGGGCCGATGACCTTGATGCTGTACTCGTCATTGGTGTAGGGGAAGCCGAGGGCCTCAGTGGGCTCGCCGCGCTCGTAGTCGCCCATGACGATGACATCCTCGGGCAGGGCCTCCAGCACGCCCGTCTGGGGGTCCGGCTCCCACATCGCCCAGCTCCAGTTCCAGGCGATGATCTCGGCCTCGGGCTTGGCCTCCTTGGCGCCGTCGCGGATCAGTTGCATCAGCTCGCCGACGGTCTCCTGCGGCGTGCGCTCGCGGCAGCGCGGGCATTCGGCCACCTCGCCGGTGCGCTGGTCGGGGTGCTCGGGGTCCAGGCCGGTGTGCGACCAGCAGTGGCTCGGGTACTCACTGGCGGTGATCATCAGGAAGCCCGCCAGTTCCGGCACCTGCGTGAACAGGTAACGCGAGGACTCCCTGAGGTACTCCTGGATCTCCGGGGTGCTGGTGCACAGGTGGACCATGGGCTTGTAGCGCGAGGACGCGCCCCGGCACTGGGGGTGGCGCTTGAAGAACTCGTCATCCTCGGCAATGCACAGCGGCTCGTTGAGGTACAGGAAGACCTTGAGACCGTAACGCGCCGCGCGCTGGGCGACGTCACGCAGCCGGGGGACGATCACGTCGGCGTTCGCGCCGAACTCGGGGAAGACATCCACCTTCGCATAGTGCCGGAACGAGCCACGGATCCACAGGCCGTCGAACCCGTGTTCCGCCAGCCGCATCAGCATGTTGTCATGATAGAACATATCCGGCCCGGCATCCTCTTCCAGGTACGCCGGGTAAGCCATGCCGGGCGACAGCCACTCGACGTTGAACGGGTCGCCGTAGTAGCCAGTCAGCTCCTCCTTGTAGAAGGGCGAGAAGCACGAGCGATGGATGCGGTGCTTGAACAGCGGCGTCCGCTGCTCCTCGCCCAGCGGCACGAAGGGCCCGCCGCGCTCCTTCATCAGGTTCTCGAGCCGGAAGACGCCCTGCCACACGCCCTGCGGCCCGGCCCCGATGATCTCGACGCGGTTGTCGGTGACGCGGAGCAGGTGGGTCTCGGGGTTGTCGGAAAGCGCGGGGTCCACATCGAGGACGATCCGCTTTTCCACGCCGCAGCAGTCCAGCTCCACGCCGAGGGACTGGGCGAAGAACTGCTGCAGATGGTCGCCGGCCAGCGGCACGACGCCCTCGGTGGCGTACAGCGCGAGCGCCCAGTTGCCGTCAATGGCAATCTCGCCCGGTCCGGCCGTGGCGCCCTCGCGGCGGAAGGACTCGGCGTAGGTAGGGGAGAGGAGCTCGCGCGCGAACGGCATGGTGTCGAAGATCTTCATAGTGACATCTTTCTGTTGGCGTGGTGTGCGGTGAGACGGACACGCCGTGGGTGCCGCGCCCGTCTTCACGTATCGCGGGATACACACCAGGATCCGGCGTCGGCGGGTACCCTATCGGGCCCGGTGCTCGAGCGGCAAGGGGAGCCCCGTCACGATCTCCAGCACCTTGGCTCCTATCGCCTCCGGCACGAGAGCGACAGCATATTCGGGGTCTCCAGGCACGTTCACCCAGCCGCCAGCTTGATATCGGTGTGTCGGCCTGATCGTTGCCGACGCGCCGTCGCCATCCATAGCGACTCCCAGGCACTCCCAGTGCTGCTCGAGCCTGCTCCATGACGGCTCGCCACTCGTCCGTAGCACAGCCTGATGCTGGCGCGCTCCCTCGTCCACTGACAGACCGTCGCGAGAGGCGTGCAGGGCCGTCAAGATGGCGTCACCAATCCTCGTCGCGTCGGCGTCCAGGGGCAATGACGCGACGGGCTCGCCCCACGGCGTCATTCCGTCGATCGTGCGGTGTGTGGCGGCGATCAGAATCCCGTGTTCGCAGTACAAGACGGCGGCTGTGCGCAGGAAAGGTCACACCTCCTGCCCACGTCTACGTAATAGAGAGGAGAGGGCTCTCATGTCTGCTCCAGTCTCCACGCCTGCCGGCGGGGCCCGCCGCACACGACGCGGCACCCGCCGCCCTATTCCCCGTACCCCATCGTCGTGTAGTACGCCAGGTTGGGCTGGCGGACATCGGCCCGGCCCAGTTGCGCGATGACGGGCACGTTCGACCGCAGACGCAGAGCGTACTGGCCGAAGGGGATCTTGTATTGCTGGGCGCCGATGCCCTTGTCAATGCGGAAGCAGTTCACGCGGCGGGCGCCGACGTGCAGTTGGATGCCGCTCTCGGGCTCGCGGTCCATGAAGTACACGTCCACCTCGATGACGGCGTCCGTATCGCCGGTGTTGAGCACGATCAGCGACTCGTGCCCCTCCAGGGGCAGGCCCTCCTCGCCGGCCGGCGGGAGATCACCATCGGGGAAGATCCACGTCAGCTTGCCATCAGGCATTGGATAGTCACCTCAGTTGCATTGGCGGAACTGTGGGGCGGGGGCTTGTACCCCGCCCCGTGTGGGACTCACGAAACGGAGGGGCGGGGTACCAGCCCCCGCCCTACAGCACGGCACAGCTACGGTACTCACGCCCACTCCGCCGCCACTTGCTTGGCCGTCTTGAACTCCGCCCCGCGCGCGATCAGCGAGTCCAGCAGGACCGTGAACTGCTCCAGCGCATAGTCGCCGCAGTTCTCCACCAGGAAGTAGTCCGGCTCTACAGCGCCCTCGCCGTAGTGCATGCGCGTGGGCATGGGCATGAACTCCCACGGGTGGAAGTAGAAGCACAGCACCACCGGCAGGTTGCGCTCGCGCACGTAGCCGATGAAGTTGTCAATGTGGCCCATCAGGGCCTCGCCGCTCTGGTTGCGGAACAGCGGCCACTGGTCGCGGTCGCGGTGGTACTCGTCGGTGCTGTCCACGGTCATGTCGCAGAAGTTCGGGATCTCGACGAGCTTCAGGTCGCCCGTCTCCGCCCAGTTGTCGCGGCTGGGGTGGTATGGCACGAGCTGCTTCTCATAGAAGTACAGCGGGTACGAGGCATCGGCCACATAGCCGAGATCGTTGAGGGCATTGCACACGGCGGTGCTGCCCCACAGGCGCGGGCAGCGCCACGAGACCGGCTGCTCGCCGAGGGCCTCGGCGACCCACTCGGTCGCCACGCGCAGGCGGAACGGCACCTCCTCGGGCAGCAGCGGCTTGACGCCCGGGATCTCGAAGATCGGGTCGCCGACCGTCTCATGGTACAGCGCGTGCGCCCCGACCTCATGCCCGGCGGCCTTGACGGCCTGGACCACGCCCGGGTGCAGGCGCGCGGTCTCGCCGGTGAAGAAGAAGGTGCCGGTGGCGCCCTTGTCCTCATAGAGCTTCAGGATCTTCGGGGTGCCATCGGTGACCCCGGTGTAGTCAATCCCCCAACTGCCACAATCGGTTTCCATGTCGAAACCGAGGACGACGGTGATGTCGGACATTGGTATCTCCTTTGGCGGCGAAAGGAGCGCGGGCTTTCCAGCCCGCGCTCCACCTACTACAGCTCAATAACCTCATTCCGGATGCTGCTCAGCCACTCCACGCCCTGCTTGGTCACGCGGACGCCGTTCTCCCAGCGCAGGCCAAACTTGCCGGTGATGTACAGGAACGTGTCCACCTGGAAGGTCATGTTCTCGACCAGCGGGTACTTGCTCGAGGACTCCATCCAGGGGCGCTCGACCTCCATCAGGCCGATGGCGTGGCACGGGCCGTACAGCAGGTAGTCGCCGTAGCCGGCGGCCTTGACGAACTCCTCGAACTTGATGACGACCTCAGCCGCAGGCTCCCCGGCCTTCATCATCTCGGCGGTCTTGTAGTGGGCCTCCAGGCCGAAGCTCACCAGGTCGCGCATCTTGGCGGGCATCTTGCCGAAGCACACCGGGCGGCCGACGCTGGACGAGTAGCCGCTGACCAGGGCGCCGATGTTGAGCTGGATCAGCTCGCCCTTCTTGATGACCTTGGGGCTGGGCCGGCCGATGGCGTGGGTGCTGTTCACGCCCGACAGCACGTATGTCGGGTGGCCCTCATACTCCGCGCCGTGCTCGTACATGGCCGCCTGCGCCAGGCCCACGATCTGCTGCTCGGTCATGCCCGGCTTCATCTTGTTGAGCACGTACTCAGTGGCGATTTCGCTGATGCGGAAGGCCTCGCGCATGCACTTGATCTCGTTGGCGCTCTTGACCGTGCGCATCTCGACGATCAGGTCATCGGCGCGCACGAGCTTTGCCTTGCCGGCGGCCTTCTTCAGCGCGTTGTAGACCGTCACGGGCATGACCGGCAGGCCCGCCACGCCGATGCGCTTGACGTTCTTGCCTCCAGCGGCGGCGATGACATCGGCGAAGGTGTCAAGCTTCACGCCCGGGTACTCCGGCTCAGCCGACTCGCGGTACTCCAGCAGCTGCATGATGCGGTCGCACTTGCCGCGGTCCTGGGCGAAGGTGAGGGTCTCAGGGCCGATGCACAGGATCGGGTCGCCCTTGCGGCCCAGCGCCACGCCGCCGGTCTCAAACAGCGGCCAGTAGTCGGACAGGTAGCGGACCATCGAGGGATCGGCTTCGTCGCCGTGGGCGATGAGGACATCGAGGTCCTGCTCCGCCATCTTCTTCTGCAACGTCGCCCAGCGCTGCTGGAACTCGGACTTGGGGATGCTCGGGGTTGCCATTGCCATGCCTCCATAAGTGGCGCGGCCTCGTCGCGCGCCGTTGGGTCGGTCTCATGCCCTTGCGGGGGTCTGTTGCTTCGACGGGGACGGACGGCTTCCCTTCTTCGGGGAGTGGCGGGGGCTCCGCCAATCGGCTGCGCTCGGGACACCCCGCCGTGTGCCGGGCGCCTCACGGCTCGCGGATGAAGCGCACCGTGCCAGCCGGGACCGGCGTGCCCATCCGGACACACTCACCCTCAGTGTACAACCACCCGGGGTCGGAGCAGTACACCTGGCGACTGGTCGTCGAGAGAATCCTGCCGCCCGCGGTCTCGATGGTAGCCTGGAGGTTGCGGAGCTTGAAGCAGTTCTTGACGCTGTTGCCAACCGTCACCTTCAGCTCGAGGTCGCCGTTGTCGCGCAGGCCGGCCTGCAGCATCGCTCGCGCGGCCGTCGCGTCCACGCGCATGGTGAGCCCCTTGTGCCACTTCAGTGTCGAGCCGGTGAGGGGCAGCGGGCCGGCCGCCACGCCGTTGACCTGCACCGGCTTGTCAGCCCATTGGCCGCCCAGCGAGTTGAAGGTGTCCAGGCTCAGCGTCAGTCCCGTGGCCTGCTCGACGCGGAAGTCGCGGGGCAGCGTCGCCTGCAGCACATCCACAGGCAAGGCCTGCGCTACGCGCCCGTAGCGGGACTGCGCGACGATGGTGACCTCATGCAGCCCCGGCGCCAGAGCGGGCGACGCGGTGTAGCGGACGGCGTCGCCGGGCGGCAGTTCCACCCGCCTCGTCTCGGTCTGCCCACCCTCCCAGGTGAGTTGCACCGAAACGGGCAGAGCGGTCGTCGTGCGGTTGCTCAGGGCGTACTCCACCTCGCCGCCCTTGAGCACCGACACGGTGCTGCCGCTGACCTGCACGGCCAGCGGCGCCACGACCGGTATCTGCACAGTCGTCTCGCCGGGTGAGGACCCCGGCGGGCACGTCACATGGATCGTCAGCGGCGTGCCGGCCTCGCCCACGGGCAGCGTACCGAGCGCCACCTGCGTGCGGTCGTGGGCGCGGAGCTTCAGGCGCTTGCGGAGGGTCTGCTCGCCGACGCGGAACTCCCAGGCCCCCTCCCACGGCGCGTCCGTGAGGTTGGCGAGGTCCACGGATATGGACTGCGGTTGCCCGGCCAGCAGGAACGGCGTACCCGAGGCCACATAGCGGCCGCTGCGCGCCAGCAGGATCGCCCCGCCATGTTCGAGCCGCCGGACGCTCAGCTCCCGCGCGCCCGGCACGTTGCGGCTGGCGGCAACCGCCTGCAGCCCCTGCACGTCCGGGTCGTAGGCGTAGACGCCCCAGGTACCCTTCAGGTCGGCGAGTCGCACCCGCGCGAGGGCGCTCCGGTCACGCTCGACCAGCGACGGCGACCGCGCCGCGTCGGGCGCGAGTGTGATGAGGTAGTTCCCCTCGGCCGTGCGGAAGATGTTGCCGCGGAAGCCATCGGGCAGATCGAGGGCGCGCGGGGAGAAGACCCACGACTTGCGGCGCAGGTGGCGGAAGATCGGCTGGTAGCCCACGTACATCGCACGGCAGGCATCATTGCCGAGCGTGACCGCCGGCTGGGCGCCGGTCTCCAGGGCCAGCAGGAGCTTCTCACGCGCGGCGCGGGGGCTGCTGTCATATGACAGCAGCGTCAGGTGCTTGCTCATGCACAGGTACTGCAGGCGTCGCGTCGGCCCGGAGCCCTCGGACATGTGCCCATCGCAGTAGCGCGCCAGCCCGGCCGTCCAGCCGCCGTTGGTGAAGATGACCTTGCCCCGGTCGTGCAGCAGCTTGCCGCCCTGCTCCAGCATCCGCTCCTGCGGGAACTCCATCATCGAGACCCGCCGGCCGTTGACCATCGAGACGCCGTCATCGTGCGCGAAGTCGAAGCCCGTATAGCAGTTCTGGTCCCAGAAGACGCCGGACATCTCGGGGAACGCATCCATCAGCTTCGTGATCTGGCCCAGGATATGCTGGCCGAAGCGTCCGCGCGGGTCCGGGTCCATGACGACGCACTTGATCCACGTCGGCGCGAACGACCCGTCGGCATGCTGGATGCGGCTCTCGGGGAAGTTGGTCGCGGCGTATTCAGCCCATGACTCCGTGCTCTGGAAGTACAGGCATTCGGCGATGCCCAGGCCCTTCGCCAGATGGATGAAGTCGTTGAGCATCTGCCGGCTGACCGGCCCGCCCTCGCCGAGCCCGCCCTCGGTGCGCGGCTGGCGCTGCCAGCTCTCACCCGGAGGCAGGTACAGCCCCAGATGCGGCCAGTACCAGCCCAGCTCCTGCCACGACAGGTCCTGCGTCAGGTCGCGCCGCAGCCGCTCCTGCGTCGTGACGAAGTCATAGACCATCGGCCCGTCGGAGTCGTAGACCTTCGGGTTCGGGGGCGCGAAGTACGCCGGGTAGAGGTGCACGAGCCAGCCCAGGCCGGGCCGCCAGCAGCCCTCGTGCTCGCCCACGAGCAGCCCTGCCGTCGCCTCGCCACCGGCAGGCAGCCGCCGGCTGGTCACCGACGCGGTGATGTCCACACCCGCGTCTGTCTTCGTCCACGAGAACGTCAGCGCCGGGGCCTGGACCTCGAAGGGCGCCGCGACCGTGACTCCGGTCCTCTCGCCGTACACGGTGAGCGCGGGGAGCGAGCACGACCCTCGATACACGGTGCTGCCCTTCTCGCCCAGCGGCCGGGGGCCGACGCCGTCGGTCACGAAGGCATGGGTGAAGTCCCCCGCCAGTCGCACCGTGCAGTCCAGCACGATCTGGCGCTCGCCGCCGGTCGTGTCGCGCACAACCACATCGAGGCGACGACCGTCCGTGACGTCCTTCGTCGTCGCGGTCGCGCTGAAGCCACCGTCCAGCGTCTGGTTCGCCGCGCCGGGGCGGAACTGCGCGCCAGGCGCGGGCTGTGTCGCCGTGCGCACCGCACACGTCAGGTCAGGCTCGGCCGCCGACACGACACCACACGCGGTCATGAGCAACGCCACCGCCATCGGGAGTCTCATCATGCACCCCGTCCGAGGCTACTTGAGGCGACTGAGGGCCAGGCCCGTGACCTGCACCGCCTCGGAGCCCTGAGCCGACACCTTGACCCGCAGCGTGCCGTCCTGCCGCATGGTGAAGGTCTGCTCGCCGCGCAGCCACAGGTAGCTGGCGTCCAGCCCGGGCCCGACGACCACCGGGTCGCGCCAGGTCGGCGCATCGAGCGCCACCACGGGCCGGCCCGTCGCCACGTTCTGGGCGTTCATGTTCCCCGGGTTGAAGCAGCGGGTGAAGAAGCTAAACCGGTACTCGCCCTGCTCCAGTGGCACCTCGGTCCGCCACTCGCTGCCCGCCCTCGCCTCCAGGCAGCAGCCGCCGGGCACGGCCCGCAGGCCAGCCCAGCGCTTCACCTCGAACGCCACTGGTCCGGGGGCCTGCTTGGGCGTGCGGCGCAGGTCCAGCGTCTCGTCATCCACGATCTTCTCGACCAGGAAGTTGGGACCGTCGGTGATCGCCGCCTTGACCACGAGCATGTCCAGCGGGCGGACGGTCTGCGTGAACTTCGCGCCGGCGCACTTGAACTGGTCGCCGCGCGGCCCACAGAACTCGCCTGTGCCGGTCGCGACCACGCCCTCCGGCAGATAGCGGGCGTCCTGGCCCTGCGGCTGCCAGCCCGTGGGCTTGCCGCCCTCGGCCTGCGTGAGGGCGCCGTTGGCGAACAGGTTGCCGTCCTGGCTCCAGTCGAACTGCCCCGGCGTCGGCCAGAGGATCGCGCGGTCGGACTGCGGCGGCTGCCAGGGCTGCACGTCGCCGCGGAGCGTGAGCGCCACGTAGTCCACCGCCACGTCCGGGCCGGGGACGCCGACCCACACGGCGCCGTCGTGCACGCAGTCACGCACGCGCGCCGCATTGTCCAGCGCCGACACCCACGCGCTCTGCTTCCAGTCGAACAGCCGCACGGCGGCGGGGTTGCTGCACGCTACGTCCAGGCCGAAGCCCTCGAGCTTGTCCGCCGGGCCCACGCCGATTTTGAAGAGCAGGGCCGTCCGACTACTGAGCGTCTGCCCGTCTTGCGCGGCGATCAGGCCGTACTCGTCGCGAATCCGCTGGGCCTCCAGGTTGTGCCCGGCCTGGTCGAGCTTGTTGTTCTTGTCGCGGCGCGGCTGGGCGGTCGTGATGGGCTGCAGGCCGGTGGCATCGGGCCTGGGCAGCTCTGCCCCCGGCGCGCGATAGCCCCGCACGTAGTACGGGTTGCCGAGCGCGCCCATCTCGCGCAGGAGGTACCGCACCGCGTGGACGGCCAGGATCGAGCCATCGTTGGTCGGGTGGATCGTGTCGGCCCACACGGAGGTGCGCTGCGGGTCGAGCAGATCGAGCGTGCGGTACACATCGCCATAGGGCAGCTTCTCGGCCTGACAGAACTCCAGCAGGTCCTGCGCGCGGTGGGCGGTGTGGCTGACGGCGCCGGCATGGGAGCCGCCGGACTCGGCGTCCATGAACGGCACGCCGCTGATGAACAGCGGACGGATACCGGCTTCGCGGCAGCGCTTCGCGATGTCGGCGAGTTGGGCCTTGAAGTCCTCGGGCTTGCGACCGGCGTCATTGACGGTGAACATGAAGCAGGCGTATTGGGGCTGCACGTCGGCGACGCGGACGCGCCAGCCGGCCTCGAACTTGTAGTCGGTGCCGGTGTAGTCCTCGCGCGCGGGCTCGGTCAGCGTCAGCTCGCAGAGGCGCTTGGCGTAGTCGAGCGTCTTGATGCTGTCCACGGTGTACTCCTGCGTGCCGAAGCGCACCCTCTGGCCGATGTACGGCCCGGCGAACCAGCCGACGCTCTCACCGTGGACAATCTTGTCACCGGCCTTGACGGTGACGGTGCCGCCGCCGAACTCGGACAGCAGGTGGGTGGTGTTGCTGCCGCCCACGGCGCGGTTGAAGATGCGCAGCGGCACTTCCCAGGACAACATCTGCGCATAGTCCATCGCCCCGACGCAGCCGCAGGTCTGCGAGTCGCCGGTGAAGATGAGGCGGGGCATGACGTTGACATCCACCTTCAGTTGGGCAGCCATAAGCACTCCACAGGACAGAATCGCGAATACACACCAGACAAGTCGCATGGGTCGGTCCACCTTCAGGCCTTGTTTCCCGACGCCTGCACGTACCACGGCAGGAACTCGGGGTTGAGCCACTGGTCGGGCTGCTCCCGGATGAGCTGCAGGAGTGTATCCACATCGGTTCGCGCCGGGATCGAGCGGCACATCGCGGCGCCGATCTGCACATAGCGGATGAGCCCGCGCGCCGCCAGCGCCTCCTCCTCTTGCTCACCGTTCCACCACGGGAAGAGCCCCGGCTTGCTCCATCCCGCGGCCAGGGCCGCAAGCTCCGCCCGGGCCGCCTCCGGCAGGCGCGCCAGCGTCTCCTCCAGCACGAGGCTCTGGATGAAGTGCCTTAGTGTGTGCACGCGGAAGCTCACGCCCAGGAAGCAGTACAGCGCGTTGTGCCCATACAGCTTCTCCCACGGGCTGCCGTGGCCGAAGGCGCGCTCCCCCCAGGGGCTGGGCCGCCCGTACGCGGTCGCATGGCCGGAGGTGATCTCCGCGGCCAGCGGCCCGAGGGCGGCGACGGAGTGGGTGAAGTGGTCCGATCGCATGGCGCTGGGCCAGGTGCGGAACACCTCGGTGATCTTCCCGACATCCGACGGCGACTGCGCAATATCCCACGTCTGCTGCCGCCGCTCCTTGTCGCGTTGGCACAGCGTCGGCAGCACCAGTGTCCCGTTCGGCGCGATGGCGTCGAGCAGCGCGGCGATGACGGTCTCCGCGCCGCCCTCGACGTAGCCGAAGGCCGACAGGGAGCTGTGGACCATCACCAGCGTGCCGGGCACCAGGCCCAGCTCACGGAAGCCGGCGACGAGGGTCTCGTGGGTGACGACAGGCTGATCGGATGGCATAGGGTACATCCCTAACAACTGTTGTGCCGCGGGTGTAGTGGCGCGATTCATCGCGCCAGTCGTGGGCATGTGGCGCCCACCGTGCGTGTCTCGACCGGGCGCGACAAATCGCGCCGCTACGGCTTCACTTCCGCTGCAGCCGGAACAGCTTCACGACCATGCGGCCGATGCGGCTGACGTGCGACAGGTCCAGCCCGCGGCTCTGGTACGTGTCCTGGTGGGTCATCGTTGCCAACTCGCGCCGCGGCGGGGCCGGGGGCTCGGCCTCGGCATAGCCCACAGTCATCATCCCCGGCAGGATGTGGCCCTCCGGGATCGAAAGCAGCCTGCGGATCTTCTGCTCGGCGAACCCGCCGATGTAGCATGTGCCCAGGCCCAGGTCGGTGGCGCACAGCATCATGTTCTGGGCCGCGAAGACGCAGTCATCGCGCGAGTACGGCGTAAGCTTCCGCGCCGTGATGACGATCACGACGGGCGCGCTCAGGAGCTGCTTCCAGTGCAGACCCGCCACCTGCGCCAGGTCGTACAGGGCCTGCTTGACCTCCGCGTCGCGGACGACGATGAACTCCCAGGGCTGGCTGTTGACGGCGCTGGGCGCCCAGCGACCGGCCTCGAGGACCTGCTCCAGCATGTCCTCGGGCACAGAGTCAGACCGATAGCGCCGCACACTGCGCCGGCGACGGGCGAGGTCGAGGAAGGCGCCTATCGCTTCAGCCCCCACTTCCGGTTCAGGTACTGCTCGACCGATAGCATCTCATCGAAGCGCAGGGCCCGGCCGAAGATGAGCACTTCGGCGACATCGCCATACAGGTTCTGCCCGGCGCTCTCCGAGGCGCCCAGGATGGTCAGCCGGTCGAGCACACCGGCACGCATCTGCACCGAGAACACCTGCGGGCCGTAGGCCTGGGGCTTCTCACCGCCGCGCCGCACGATGGTCCAGTTCGGTGCCTCCCATTCCTTCGGCGTCGGGCGCGAGGCCGCGGCGATCCGCTGCCATGCCGGCCCGGACGCCTCGGGGGCCTGTGATACGACCAGCACCGTGAGCGGCCCCGGCGCGCGTTCCGGTATCGTGAGCCGCAGCGCCCCGACGCCCGTGCCGCGCACCACGGCGCGGCCGTTGAGGCCGTTTGGTGCGAGCCTGACCGGCGGCTGCGCGGGATCGCGCGGAAGGGCCACGAGCTGGCCGGGGCCCTTGCTGCGCCAGGCGGCGACCGCACCGTCCGCCCCGGTCGTGAGGGTCGCCGCATCGGCGGCGTCCAGCCACACCAGCAGGCCCTCGCGGATCATCGTGCTCTCGGTCAGCGTCGTGCGCGGGGTGAAGCTCAGATCGTGCGTCGGCGGGGGCGGGGCCTGCGGGTCGCGCCAATCGGCCCCGGCGACCCAGCGCGCGCCGCCGAACTCATACGCCCCCAGGTCGGGCGCCCGGCCCGCGAAGCCATCGGTGATCCCCGCGATCTCGATACCCGCGTCTATGGCCGCCGAGCCCTTCACGGGCACGCCGTCGCGGTCCACCGCGCCGAAGGTGTTGCGCTGCAGCTCCGGCCCCAACTCGCCCTGCACGAAGGTGCTCGGGTCCTCCGGGCGCAGCGGGGCGTTGACGAGGTTGTTGAGGATGCGCGTGCCCTTCATCGTCGGGGTGTAGGCAGCGTAGGTGAACGTGCCGAAGGGCTTGTTGGACAGCGCCACGGTGTTGTTGGCGATCAGGTGGTTCAGCGCATCGCAGTTGATGTGGATGCCACAGGCGGTGGTGTTCCACACGACGTTGTGGTGGACGATGAAGTTCTTGCTGAAGTTGTCCAGGTAGATGCCGGAGGTGGCATCGCCGAGCAGGTCGTGCGCCCAGTTGTGGGCGATGACGCCGCCCTCGCCGTCGGTCCCCCAGCAGTAGATCGCCCCGGCATCGTTGTTGAGCATGTTGCCGTGGTACAGGTCGTTGTACTCCAGCAGGATGCGCTTGCTGCCGTGGTGGGGGATGATGTCGCGGCCCGTGCGGAAGATGCTGCAGTGGCTGACGACCGCCCCCACCGAACGGCCGGCGTTGAGCCCGCCCGACCCGGTGCCGCAGTAGTCGGCGTCGTGGATGACGCAGTTCTCCACGCGGTTGCCCTCGCCCGTCACTTGCATCGCCGCCAGCGCCGCGTACGCGATCAGGCAGTGCCGCCACACGTTGCCCTTGCCGGACATCACGTTGAGCGTCGGCGGCCGCACCTTCTTGGTCCACTCGCGCACATGCTGCACATACCGCAGGCGGCAATCCTCGACCAGGCAGTGCTGCGCGTCGGCCATGTTGATCGCCGCGCCGATGATGTCCAGCCCATGCACCTCGACGCACGACAGCTTGCTCAGGTCGAAGGCGAGGTCGCGCTGCTTGGCCTCGATCCGGTGCCTGGCGGGCATGTCGCCGGGGGCCACCTGCAGGTACAGCGTCCCGGTCGCCTCATCGAGGAACCACTCGCCGGGGCTGTCCACGCCGGCCAGCGCGCCGATGAGGAGGTACGGGTTCCCCGGGCGGGGGGCATAGGGATCGTGCTGGTGATACGGGTCGGCCTTCTCGCGGACAAAGTCCTCAGCGAAGCGGAACGACTGGCCCGGCCTGTACTCGGTGACGCGCCGCATCTGGCTGGTCCAGCGGTCGCCAGGCCAGATCAGGATGAGGGCATTGTTCCAGTCGCCAGGAGGGAGGTTGGGGTCGGCGAGCACGAACTTGTCCGTGCCTGGTCCGGCGGCGGCGCGGGGGAAGGTCATGAGGTCATCGCTGGTCGCGTTGGGCCAGCGCGCCTCGGGCAGCATCTTGCCATCGCTGAAGAGCTGGATGAACTTGAGCGGGGTCGCGAGCTTCCAGATGTCGCCCTGGTGCCGGGTCCACGCGCCGGTCAGCGGGTCGGCCCCCGAGACGGTCACGGCCTCGCCCTTGTAGGCGGCGAAGCAGAGCGGCTCGCCCTCGGCGCCGGAGCTGGCGGGCCGCACCGTCTCGCGGTACACGCCGCCGCGCAGCCGGCAGGTGTCGCCGGGCTGCATCACCGACGCCGCCTGGCCGATGGTGCGGAAGGGCTTCGCGAGCGTGCCGGGGTTCGCGTCATTACCCGAGGGAGAGACGAACAGCTCCGCGGCCGGCAGCGGCATCGCCAGCAGCCCCAGCGCCAGAGCCAGGAGGGGAAGAGAAGCCCGCATGTGCCCGATCACCCTTTCGCGGCGTGTCCGGCACAGTTCCGCGCGCGGGCGGGTGTCCCCTGCCCGGAGGGCCGAGCGGCAGCCGGCCCCCGCCCTCCAGCGGCTCCCGCCTCAGATCAGGCTCGTGCTGAAGTAGCGCTCGGCGCGGTCGGCGAGGATGGTCACGACATTGCCCTCGATCTCAGGCGCAATCCGCATGGCCGCCCAGACACAGGCGCCCGAGGAGGTGCCGACCAGCAGCCCCTCGACACGGGCCAGCGCCCGCGCGGTAGCAATGGCATCCTCATCGGTGACTTCCACAACGTGGTCCACGAGGCTCACGTCGAGCACCGCGGGGATGAAGCCGTCGCCGATGCCCTGGATCTGATGCAGGCCCGGCTCATGCCCCAGGAGCGCCGAGACATTGGCTGGCTCGGCGGCGACGACGCGGCAGTTGGGGTTCTGCTCCTTGAGGTAGCTGCCCACGCCCTGCAGAGTGCCCCCGCTGCCCACGCCGGCGACGAAGGCCCCAACCTGCCCGTCCATCTGCTCCCAGATCTCCCGGGCGGTGGTATCGAAGTGACACTTGGGGTTGGCGGGGTTCTCGAACTGCTGGGGGACGAAGACGTTTGGTTGGCTGGCCAGTTCGGCGGCACGGTCCACGGCGCCCTGGATGCTGGCCTCGGCGGGTGTCAGCTCGAGTTCGGCCCCGAGCGCGCGGATGATCTTCCGGCGTTCCTCGCTCATGTTCTCGGGCATGCAGATGATGACGCGATAGCCCTTCTGCACTCCGACCAGGGCGATGCCGATGCCGGTGTTGCCCGAGGTGGGCTCGACAATGGTGTCTCCGGGCTTCAGGCGCCCCGTCGCCTCGGCGCACTCGATCATCTCCAGGGCGATGCGGTCCTTGATGCTGCCGCCAGGGTTGAGCAGCTCGCACTTGACGAACACGGGGTGCTCCGTCAGTTTCGCCAGGCGCAGCATGGGGGTATTGCCGATCAGTTGCAGCACATTGGTGTGGAACATGGGTCTACCGCCTCGCAGGGATGAAGCCCCATGTTACCAGCATGGGCGGCGCAGCGCAATGCCGGACGTCCGCCCCCGCGCGGGAGGAGCGGCCTACGTCTCCGAGGAAGGAGACGCCGTCACCACTGCGCCCCGGATGGAGCGTCATGCCCTCACGCCCCAATGTCCTCATCGTCATGTCCGACCACGAGCGCGCGGATGTGCTGCACCCGACGCACCCATGCCCCACGCCGCACGCCTCGCGCCTGGCGCGGGAAGGCGTGCTGTTCAACCAGGCGTACACGGTCAGCACCCACTGCTGCCCCTCCCGCGCCAGCTTCATGACCGGCGTGTACCCCAGCCGCCACGGCGTGTTCAACAACGTCCTGACGCGCACGGCCATCCACAGGGGCCTGAGCCCGGGCGTGGTCACTTGGCCCGAGCATCTCGCGCGTGCCGGCTACCGGATGCAGTACACCGGCAAGTGGCATGTCAGCGCCGAGGAGCGCCCGGCCGACCGTGGCTGGGAGGAGTTCGGGACCGTGACGGCCGTCCCGCCCGAGCGGCACGAGACCTCGTGGGACCGCCAGCCCGGCCCGCGCGATGCCGAGACGAAGCACGGCCTGCACGACTGCGTCTGGGTGCCGCGCGATGGTTGGCCTGACTCCCTGCTCTCCGCCGTCCGCCCGGTGACCGCTGACCAGACGCTCGAGTACCGCCAGACGCAGGACACCATCGCCACGATCCGCGAGCTGGCTGGCAGCGACCAGCCCTGGTGCACGTACCTGGGCTGGGCCACGCCGCACGACCCCTACACCGTGCCGGAGGACTATGCCGACCGGATAGACCCGGCCACGGTGCCACTGCCGCCGAGCTTCCGCGATGACATGAGCGACCGGCCGCGCCTGTACACCCGCCAGCGTCGTCAGCTCTGGGACCAGCTCGACCCCGAACAGGTCCGCCTGTCCATCGCGCGCTTCTGGGCCGTGTGCGCGATGCAGGACGACTTCCTGGGCATGCTCCTGCAGGCCCTGGAGGAGACGGGGCAACTCGACCACACCCTCATCATCCGCACCGCCGACCACGGGGACCTGCTGGGCGAGCACGGCCTGTTCCTCAAGGGCGTGGCCCCGTACGAGGGCTCGTACCGCATCCCGCTTGCCATGCGCTGGCCGGAGGGCCTGGCCGGCGCGGGGCGGGAGGTCAACTCGATCACGCCCAATGTGGACATGGCGGCGACGCTGCTGGAGATCGGCGGGGCCGAGCCGCTGCCGCACACCGACGGCCACAGCCTCGTGCCACTGCTAACGGGCGAGGAGCCGGACGGACAGCGCGACGAGCTCTTCACGCAGATGAACGGGGTGGAGCTGTACTACACCCAGTGCATCATGCGCGTGGGCCGCTACAAGTACATCTTCAACGGCTTCGACGAGGACGAGCTATATGACCTGGAGGCTGACCCGTGGGAGCGGCGGAACCTGGCGGCCGACCCGGCGCTGGAGCCGGTGAAGCGCCGCCTGATCCGGCGACTGTGGGAGTATGCGCGCGACACCGAGGACACGATTGACAACGCCTACCCACCGGTGGGGCTGGTGCCGGTCGGGCCGTACCGAGCGCTGGAGCGGGGCTGACGGCTGACCGCCGGCAGGTGCCGGTCGGGACCGGGGCGAAGTGTCCGCGTAGCAGGTTGCATCACGGTCGGGGGAGACGGTCCCATGGCCTCGGGTACGTGCACGTCGTGCTCGCGCGGTCGCCTCGTCCTGCTCGCCGCCTCGTTAGTGCTCGGCCTGGGCGTCGGCCACGCTCAGCCCGCCGCGGCTACCCAATGGTCACGCGGGTTCACCGTGCCCGCCGTCGGCATCGGCAGCGACTACCCGGTCGAAGCGCTGGTGTCATTCGCTGCTCAGGCCCATGTCGGCACGGTGATCGTGGATTGGGACTGCATCCCCGACACTGCCCCCCGCACCGACCAGCGCGCCGTCAATGCCCTCCTGGCCCGCCTGAGCGCAGCCGGTGTGCACGTGGCGGCCATGTACCGCCCTCGCTTCAGGGACAACCCCACCGTCCCGACGCAGACGACCCTCAACGGCGGCCCCGCCGAGCATGACGGGTACGAGATCTGCTACAGCGACAGCCGGGCCCGCGCGTGGGGCGCCCAGTGGGCTCAGGCCATCGTCAAATCCTTCCCCGGCTTCACCGCCGTCCTCATCGGGCAGCCGCACGACTACTGCGGCTGCCGGCAGTGCGGCGAGCGGCCGAGGCCGGACGCCCCGGCGCGGCCCGGCGTGGTGCAGTTCCTGCGGGACGTGCGGGAGGCCCTCGACCGGCGCCGCTCGCGGGCGACCCTCGGCCTGGTGGGGCCCATCTACGCGAGCCACTGGGAGCCCGTGCTCGACGCCGTGGATGTCATCCTCCCGAGCATGACGCTCTACGAGCGATTCCCGGCGGCCAACTGCGTCGCCTCGTTCCGCACTCTCGGCACGGCGTACGGCGCCAAGATGGGGTGCCCCCTGCTCTGCCTGTCGGCGGACACGGGGCGGACGGTGAGCGAGGCGTATGCCGGGCAGTTGGACCGGGCGCTGGAACAGGCCGGCATCTCCTACGTCATGCAGGGCCTCGACACGGCGTTCCTGTCCGATGAGTACGACCCGCAGCAGATCGCGCACGGGATGGGGCTGGACTGGGAGGCGCTGGCCCCGATTCTCGGCCAGATGGCCTGCGCGGCCGAGCAGGATGACGGCGTCCCGCTGCTGGACATCCCCGAGCAGCGCGCCGACCTCCCCGTGATCGCCGGCCGCTACGCCGTCGTGACCTGCGTGCCCCGTGGCCACCCCTACTACCGCGCCGCGGCCGCGCTCGCCCAGTACCGCCAGACGGACGTGCTGACCATCCCCTTCGTCCCGCGCGCGGGCCTCTACCGAGCACTACAGTCCCTGCAGGCCGAGCAGATCGCCCTCGTCGCCCCACCCGCCGAGATCGTGCCCGAACTCGCCGAGACGGTCTTCCTGGCGGCGAGCACCATGGACCACGACGTCGCCCTCGACTTCACCTACGGGTTCATCACCGGCGAGACGCCGGACGACGCCTGGGCGATGGTGCAGCGCACGATCGAGGCCGAGGCTCAGCCGCCCGAGCCGCACCTCGCCGCGTGCGTCGGTCAAGTCTTCGACGGCATGGACCACTGCTACAAGGCCATGGAGCAGCGCGCCGCGCAGTACGCGCAGATGGGACTGCGGGCCAACGCCATCTGCGGCGACACTGACGACAGGCAGTGGGCCCAGCGCCGTGTGTCCGAGATGCCCAAGTTCGACGGCGCCACCGCCGTCGTCTTCATGGGCCATGGGTCCGGCCACTCGTCGTGCGGCATCACCGGCGCCGACCTGTTCGGCGTGCAACTCAACCACGCTATCGCCTTCAGCGGCACGTGCTATGGCAACGCCGTCACGAACATGCTGTGGGATGTCAGCAAGGACAAGCTGCTGCATCCGGCGCCGATGCCGCCGCGCTCGAGTGTCGCGCTGGCGATGATCCACGGCGGCGCGATTGGCCTCGTGGGCAGCCTGACGTCCAGCAGCTTCTGGTTTGTCCGCGAGGCCATGTTGGCCGTGGACGAGGGGCTCTCGATGGGGCAGGCCTTCGCCCGCAACGCCGACACGTGCATGGCGGCGTCGCGGCTCAAGCAGGTGGTGCTGTACCCGTGGGTCGAGGGAGAACTGCCCCCCGGTGCCCGTGGCACGCGCGCCCATCGGCAGGCCAACACCATCGCGCCCGTCGTGTTGCTGGGCGACCCCGCCTACGTGCCCTTCCCCGGTGGCCTGCCCAAGGCGCAGGCAGTGGACCATCCAACCTCGACGACGACTGCGGCCGCAGCGACCAGGACGACGCCTCCGCCCCTCGCCTCCGGGCCGGAGCATCTCCAACTCGCGGCCGGGAGCAACGCGTACGTACTCAGCGGCGCCAACGGCGTGCTGACGACGATCATCCAGTACCTGCCGGAGCGCTCCTTCGCGGGCATGGCGCGCGGGATCGTGTGCGACAACAGGGGCTGCCGAACGCTGCTGAAGTTTGACCTGTCCCGGGTGGCGCTACCGGAGGGGAAGACGCTGCGCAAGGTCACGTTGCGCCTGTATGCCGAGAAGTCCACGGGGCAATCTGGGGGGCGCACGATGGTCGTCCATCGCGTGACGGCGCCCTGGGATGGCAAGGTCACCTGGGGCACAATGCCGACGTTTGAGGCCGCGCCGTGCGTCGCCGCACCATACGAGACCGGGGCGAAGTGGCTCGAGCTGGACATCACAGAACCGGCGCGGTCGTGGCTCACCGACCCAGCCCACAACTACGGTCTGCTGCTCAAGTTCGAGCAAGAAGGGCAGACGCCGTACGTAGAATGGGACTTCACCGGGCCGATGGCCACGACCGACGCGAACCGTCCGCGACTGGTGTTCGAGTGCGACTGAGGACGCCACGGGGCGCCCGCGGCGACTACCTGTAGTACCCGCTCTTCTTCTTGCACTCCTGCGTCACGCGGACGACCTCCAGGGCCTCCTCCGGCGCTACCACCAGCGGCTTGCCCTGGCGCAGCACCGCGTGCACGTTGTCGTAGAAGTCGCCAATGCTCTTGCCCTTGGTCGGCTCCTCGGCCTCCTGCCACGGGATCTTCTCATCGGTCACGTAGCTGCGGTCCGGGGTGGGCTTCGTCAGCAGCCTGTACGTCCCGGCCTTCTTGGGGTCGAAGAACGCCAGCTTGCTGGTGGTGCCGTCGCTGACCAGCGTGCCGTGGCTGCCCAGGACCGTCCACTTGGGCTCGGGGAACTTGCAGACGCTGCTGACCTCCATGTCGTACACACGGCCGTTCTCGCCCCGCAGCAGCACCTTCACGTGGTCCTCCACGTCGCCGAAGGACGCGATCTGCTTGAGGTCGCAGAAGACCTCCTTGACCGGCGAGTCCAGGAGCTGCAGGCCGATGTCAATGAAGTGCGGGCAGGTGTTGTTGAGCACCCCGCCGGCGTGGCTGCGCATGCACTGCCAGTCATAGCGCCGCCCGAAGCCGAGGGCCCTCATGCGAATCTCGAAGACCTCGCCGATCCGTTGGCTCTTGATCAGCTCGATCAGGTAGCGGGTCTCGGGGAAGAAGCGGTAGTTGTGGTGCACCAGGAGCTTCTGCCCGGTCTTCTCGGCGGTGGCCAGGAGGCTCTTGGCGTCGGCGACGCTGTCGGCGATGGGCTTTTCGCAGATGGCGGCGCGCCCGCTCTTCATGACCTGCTTGCTGACGGCCGTGTGGGTGTCGGAGAAGGTCGCCACGACGATGACCTCGGCGTCCGCCCCCTTGAGCATCGCGTCTACGTCCTTGAACGTCTCGCAACCGAACTCGTCCCTCATCTCCTTCATGCGGGCGGGGATGAAGTCCGTGCAGGCTGTGATCTGGAAGCGGTCGTCCCCGCGCAGGCGGTGGACATGGATGTTGTAGCCGGCGCGGCCGAGGCCGATGACGCCGATCTTGATGGGACTCTTCTTCGCCATGGGAAGCTCCTTCGTGGGCGATAGGCTGCGCCGGTCCGTTCGTCACCGGGCGACGGATTCCTCCGGGTTACGTCAGGAAGGCCGGCAGAACGATCTCGATGTTCAGGCCTGCCAGCGCCGCGGCGCCGAAGCAGACACCGATGGCCGACGGCACGAGGGACAGCGCCAGCATCCAGCGCAGTCGCGTCAGAATCGTGATCGCCAGCAGCGCCACGGACAGCGAGAGGAAGACCTCGGTCATGTCCAGCAGGTCGGCGATGCGGTTCATGCGTTCCACATTTGCCTCGTGCGCCTTGGCTTTGGCGCTGGTCTCCTCCTTCTCCTGCTCGTAGCGGTCTATCTCAGCGCTGTACCTGGCCAGGCGCTTGTCTACCTCGGCGCGGGCAGCCGGGGTGAGACCGGGCGAGGTGAGCAGCATGGTCTCAAAGGAGTCCCGCTGCAGCTTGTACATGTACTGCTTCATGCTCTTGGCCTGGTACATGGCCCACATGTCCACCGCGTCGGACTTCTGCTGCAGGATGCCATAGTCCATGTTGTCGGCCTTCACGCCGCACAGGGCCATGAAGGTGGCGATGACGGCCACGATGACGGCGGCGACGTTGACGAACCGGTCGTTGCTGCCCTCGGCGTTCTCGTGCGCCTGATCCACGATCTCGTCTACCATCCGGGGCCCACCTCGTGACGCTGACCTTGCGCGCGACGGGTGGCAATTCCCGCAGAGGTGCAGGCGCACCTGCGACGAAAGGGAGGGCGTTGTCCAGCCCGCGACAGCGAGGTGAGCCCAGTGAGCACCCCCGAGTGGTCGGACCACGAGAAGGCACGGCTCCGCGACGACGCCCTCCGCCTCATCATCCCGCACTTCGCCAGCAATGCCGAGTTGGCCGGCGGCCCGAAGATCTTCGTGCGTGGCGAGGGCTGCTACGTGTGGGACGTAGATGGCAGCAAGTACTTCGACTCCTTCGCCACGCTGCTGACGACCATCTGCGGCCATGTGCGGCCGGAAGTCACCCAGGCCGTGAGTGAGCAGATGCAGCGCCTGGAGTTCTTCCCCAACTATGTGGACGCGTTCACCGTGCCGCTGATCGAGTTGGCACGCAAGCTGGAGGAGCTGATGCCCGGCGACCTGGGAGTCAGCTTCTTCGTCAACAGCGGCTCGGAAGCCAATGAGACGGCGCTGAAGGTGGCGCGGCAGTACCATCTGGAGCGCGGCGAGCACCATCGCTTCAAGTTCATCGCCCGCCGCGATTCGTACCATGCCACGACCCTGGGCGGCAGCGCCGTCACCGGTCTGCGCTGGTTCCGGGAGTACTTCGAGCCGCTCATGCCCGGCGCCCTGTTCGTCAGCGCCGCGCGCGAGCGCGACGTGCCCGAGGGCATGACCTCCGCCGCCTACACCCGGCAACTACTCGCCGAGATCGAGAAGCTGATCGCCGACGAAGGCCCCGACAGCATCGCGGGGTTCATCATGGACCCGCTCCCCGGCTCCAACACCGGCTATCCGCTGCCGCCCAAGGGCTACCTGCAAGGCGTACGCGACCTGTGCGACGAGTACGGGATTCTGCTGATCTTCGACGAGGTCCAGACTGGCTTCGGCCACACAGGCAAGTGGTTCTTCTGCGAGCACGACGGTGTAACGCCGGACATCATGACGGTGGGCAAGGGCTTCACCGGTGGGTTCATCCCCCTGGGCGCGACGGTGACAACGCCACAGGTGGCGGAGGTCTTCCGCCGCGGGCCGGGCACCGAGCTGCGCTCCGGCAGCACCTACGGCGGGCACACGGTCGCCTGCGCGGCCACGCTGGCGAACATCGGCATCATCGAGCGTGAGGGGCTGGTGGAGAACGCGCGCGTGCAGGGGGAGTACATCCAGGCGCGCCTGGACGAGTTGCGCGGCAAGTACGCCTGCGTCGGCGAGGCCAGCGGGATCGGCCTGCTGTGGGCCCTGCGGCTGCACGTGGACCCGAAGCTGGGGGTGGGGACCTGGATCCGGGACTGGTGCCACCGGAACGGCATGATCCTGCGCAACAACGGCGACATCCTGGTGATCGCGCCCTCGCTGGTCATCAGCCGCGAGGAGGCCGACTTCATGCTCGGCCTGTTCGACGGGGCCATCGGGGACGCGACGGCGCACTTCGGGCTGTAGGGCCTGGAGCGCGTCTCTCCAGAGCCGCAGTCGTTGCGACAGACCCGTGCGGCTCTGGAGAACCGCGCTCCAACGGCCTCGGGCAAGCAGGAACGCGCGGGGCATAGGCGGAAGACATAGGTTACCGGGGGTTCCACCGGGGGACCAGGTGGGGATGGCCAGGCGGTACGCGCCGCAACGACGCATCCGTGAGCAGGCATCGCAACGCGGGGGCGCAACGGTATGTGCCGGGCCGGAGGCTTCACGCTTATCGAAATGCTGGTGGTTGTCGCGATCATCATGATCCTGGCTGCCATCATCTACCCCGTCTATGAGATCGTCAACAAGCGCGCCGAGACGGTCCACTGCGCCAGCAACATGGGCCACCTGGCCTCTGCGGTGCTGCTGTATGCCGAGGACTACGACGGCGTGCTCATCCCGGCGTATGTCACGGGCGGCCAGAACGGTGCCGTCGCCACGAGCTGGGACGTCCTGTTGATGCCGTACCATCACAGCGAGGGTCTCTACCTGTGCGTAGGTGACCAGGCGGCCTCCTTCGCCACCAGCACGACCTGCTACAAGCACAGCTATGGCCTGAACTTCGACCTGACCATGGTGGGCGGTTACGGTAGCTCGGCAATGCTGCTCTCCGAGGTGCAGAGCCCCTCGGCCACGATCCTGCTGTTTGAAGTCCGCGGCAGCCTGCGCGCCCTGGGCGCCAGTTACCCGGCCCACCGCCTGACCCGCGTAGACGCCCGCCACAACGACGGCTGCAACTTCTCCTTCCTCGACGGCCATGTGAAGTGGTACCGCCCCGCCACGACCTGTGCGGACGCAGCCAACAACATGTGGATCCCCTGACCCCCGGAGGCGCCATGCTGACCCTTCTGCTGCTGCTCCTTGGTCTGGCCGGTGCGCAGGCCGGCTGGTGTGCCCCGGCCGGGCCACCCCAACCCGACGCCCACACGCTCCTCCTGGCCCACTTCGACACCTCGTGCAACGCGGACCTCGCCAAAGGCAGCCCGGCCGCCGAGGTGAAGGAGGCCGCCCTGGTGGCGCAGGGCCGATGGGGCGGGGCTGTAAAGCTCGACGCCGGCCAGTGGCTCAGCTTCGACCCGCAGGGCAACCTCGACATGAAGGCCGGCACGCTCATGTGCTGGATCAAGCCCGACTGGAACCCGGCCGATGGACAATCCCACGCCCTGCTCTCGATGGGCCTGGACGGTGATCCGGCAGGCTACTTCGTCCTGAGCCAGGGGTGGTGGGAGAGCAGCGGCGGCGCGGGGCGGATGTACTTCATCTGCGACAACCAGAGCTACATGCACGCGAGCACCACGCAACTGCTCGGCCTCGGGGAGCGCCTCAACGAGTGGCACCACCTGGTGCTCACCTGGGCCGAGGGCAAGCCAGGGCACTGCGCCCTGTACCTGGACGGCGAGCCGGCCGCCCGCACGACCCGTATCTGCGAGCACCTGCGCCGCCCCCGCACGCGACTGTTCATCGGCTCGGATGCCCCCACCGGGATGGGCTCGGACCGCCCGGCGAAGGTGCTCCTCGATGAGTTGGCCATCTACGACAAGGCCTTCACCGACGAGGAGGTCGCCGCCGCCTTCGCCGCCCAGGAGCCGAACTGGGCCGCCATTCAGGCCCGCCGGAACGCCTGGCTGACGGACGTGCTGAAGGCGCCGGCGCCGAAGCTGCCACGCGACGGGCAGGGGCGACTGCGCGAAAGCCGCGCCATCCTGGACGAGTCATGGAACTGGGCGAGCCGCGAGGGCGCCGACCAGATCGTCGCGCGCCTGAAGGCCGCCGGCTTCAATGTCTTCGTCCCCTGTGTGTGGCATGGCCGTGGGACGCACTGGCCCAGTCCCCTTGAGCCGCCCGCGCCGGGCGTGGACAAGCTGATGACCCCCGAGCACGACCCGCTGGCGTATCTGGTCAAGCAGTGCCATGCCAACGGCATCGAGGTCCACCCGTGGTTCTGCGTCTGCTCGCGCAGCGGCAACCTGCATCCCGAGTTCCGCGAGGAGGGGTCTCCCGACGGCTTCTTCGACGCGCATCGGCCGGAGTTCCGCGACTGGATGGTCGGCCTCATGCTGGACGTGGTGCGGCGCTACGGGGTGGACGGCATCAATCTGGACTACATCCGCACCGGGGGCATCTGCCGGGGGCCGAAGTGCCAGGAAGAGCACCGCGCGCGCACTGGCGCCAGTCTGACGGACGACATCTCCGCTGTCGGGAAGTCGCTCGAAGCGCGCGGCCGCCTGGTGCAGTGGCAGGACGAGGCCATCGCGGACCTCGTGCGGCAGTTGGCGACCGAGGGGCGGAAGCTGAAGCCCGGGCTCGTCGTCAGCGCCGATGTGCATGTCGCGCCCCCCGCCGAGCTACCGGCCCTGGATGGCCGCAACGTGCTCCCGTGGATCGAGCAGGGCTGGCTCGATGTGGCCTACAGCATGGACTACGGCCGCACGCTGGCGTATGCGCGGCTGGACGCCTCACGGGCAGCGACGCGCAAGCCGGCAGCGGTAGTGGAGCTGTGCGGCAACTACGAGGTGAACAACCAGGGGAAGGTCGTCCCGCGCGAGGGGCAGCTCGTGGCGGACCTGCTGTCCTACTGCCAGCGCAAGTGGCCGGGCAACGGCGTGGGGCTGTACATCTACAGCATGCTGGACGACGCGCAAGCCGCGGCCCTACGAGCGGGCCCGTTCAAGGAGGACGCGGTGCCGAGCTGGGTGAGGTGAGGGGGATTGGGATGGCGGGATGGCGGGATGGCGGGATGGCGGGATGGCGGGATGGCGGGATGGCGGGATGGCGGGATGGCGGGATGGCGGGATGGCGGGATGGCGGGATGGCGGGATGGCGGGATG
>JAJFUB010000115.1 GCA_021372615.1 bacterium
CAGGCCGTTACTGGAGCCCGGCTGCCCGATCAGCAGGCGGTACGATGGCTCCAGGCACTTGACGTCGAACTCCACCGAGGCGTTCTCCATGCCCTCGGTGGCGTAGGCGAAGACCTTCAGGTCGTTGTAGTGCGTGGTCGCCACGGTGCGACAGCCGGCGGCGTGCAGCTCCTCCAGGATGGCCTGCCCCAGCGCCGCCCCCTCGGCCGGGTCCGTCCCCGCGCCCAGCTCATCGAGGAGGATGAGGCAGTTCATGGCTTGACGCGTGGGGCGGACCAAGCCAGGTGTGGGAGTGGTCACCGACCGCGACTGGGACGCGGGCCGGTCGCGGTCGGTGACCGCTCCCACGCCCCCGGGGGGGGCTCCCACGCCCTGGGATTTCGCTCCCACACCCCCGGATTCCGCCACGTCCGGCCCCACGCGGTGTCGGGCCGTCACGCGGCTCACGATCTTGATGATCTGGGTCATGTGCGAGCTGAACGTCGAGAGCGACTGCTCCAGGCTCTGCTCGTCGCCGATGTCCGCCCACACCGACTCGAAGACATGGATCTGCGAGCCGGGCTCGGCGGGGATGTGCAGGCCCGACTGCGCCATGAGCGTCAGCAGGCCCACCGTCTTGAGCGACACGGTTTTGCCGCCGGTGTTGGGGCCGGTGATGAGCAGCGTGTGGAACTGCTCGCCGATCCAGAAGTCAATCGGCACCACGTCCTGGCGCAGCAACGGGTGGCGCGCCTGCTTGAGGTTCACGACACCGTCTTCGCGGACGACCGGCTCGGTCGCGTTCATGCTACGCGACATGCGCCCGCAGGCATTGATGAAGTCGAAGAAGGAGAGGGTGTCCAGATCGCGCAGCAGGTCTGTCCCGGCGGCCCCGACCTGCGCCGACAGCTCCCGCAGCAGGCGCTTGATCTCGACGAGGATCTCGCTCGCGATCTCCCGCAGCTCATTGCCGATCTCGACGATCTCGAAGGGCTCGATGAACAGGGTCGCCCCGCTGTCGGAGCGGTCGTGGACGATGCCGCGCAGGTGGCTCTGGCGGTCGCTGCGCACCGGCAGGCAGAAGCGCCCCTCGCGCTGGACAATGATGGGGTCTTGCAGCACGTCGCTGGCGGCGGCCTGCCGCATGAGGCTATCCATGCGGTCTCGGGCGCGGCCCTCGAGGATCGCCTGGCGGTTGTAGAGACGGTCCATCTCGTCGGAGGCGTCGCGGCGCACTTCGCCGTCGTCATCCAGCGTCCGCTCGATCTGCTCGCGCAGGGCGCCCTGGTCGCTCAGTTGCGCGGCCTGGCGAGCCAGATCGGGGGCGAGGTCCTCGCCCTCGGCGAAGTACTCCCGCAGGCGGTCGGCGCAGTAGATGAGGTTGCCAACGGCGAGCAACTCGCCGCCGGACAGGGACGCCTGGGCCCGAGCGCGCTTGAGCGTGTCGGTCACATCGGTCAGGCCGCCCAGCGGCATGGAGCCATAGCGGCCGATGATGAAGGCAGCCTGGGAGGTGTCACGCTGACGGCGGCGGATCGCCGCGGCCTCGGTCTGCGGCTCGAGCTTCAGCGCCCGTGCCTTGCCCAGCGACGAGCCGGCTGCCTCGGCCAGCAGCGCGAGGACCTTGTCATATTCGAGAACTCGAAGAGTGCGGTCATCCATGGGAAAGAGGGTAAAGAGTCCAGGGTCAAGGGTAAGAGGGTAACGGCTACGGCCTACAGCTCCAGCCTCGTCTTGTGCAGGTCCAGCGCCGCCTGCAGGTAGTCATCCACGCGCGCCGCCGCGTCGGGGTGCACGTCCGGGGCGCCGGGGTCCGGCGCGATGGGGTCGTCGCCCAGCAGCGCCAGCGCGGTGTTCTCCACCCCGTGGGCCAGCGCGTCCAGGTTGTACCCGCCCTCCAGGCATACGCACAGCCGCCCCTCGCACAGCTCCGCGGCCAGCTCGCGGAGCCGCACAGTGAGGGCGTGGTACACGTCGGCGGTCAGCTCGTGGCTGGCCAGCGGGTCAGCGTAGTGCCCGTCGTAGCCGGCCGAGACGAGAATCAGCTCCGGCCGGTAGCGGCGCATGAGCGGCAGTATGACCTCGTCGAGGGCCAGAAGGTAGTGTCGATTCTGCGCGCCCCTTGGTAAGGGGAAGTTGACATTCTGCGCGATCCCGGCATCCACGCCGACCTCGTCCACCGTGCCGGTGCCGGGATAGATGTCCAGTTGGTGGATGGAGGCGTACAGCACGTCTCCCCGGTGGTAGAACATCTCCTGGATGCCGTTACCGTGGTGGACATCGTAGTCCACGATGGCCACGCGCTGCAGGCTGTGGCGCAGAGCGAACTCGGCCGCCAGGGCCACGTTGTTGAGGAAGCAGAACCCCATGGCCTGCGAGGGCCGGGCATGATGGCCCGGCGGGCGAACCAGGCACAGGGCGTTGTCCACCCCGCCCTCGAGCATGTCCTGCACGGCGCCCAGGCAGCTCCCGACGGCGGTGGTGGCGGCAGCCCAGGTCGCCCAGTTGGCGATGGTGTCGGCGTCGAACTGCCCGCCACCGCGCTGGGAGATGAACTGCAGCTCCTCCAGGTAGTCCTCATCATGCAGCCAGAGCAGCTGGTTCTCATCGGCAGGCTGGATGTCGAGCAGGTCCATCCGCTCCCACAAGCCGCTGCCCTGCAGGCGCGCGACAATGGCCTCCAGCCGCCGCCGATTCTCGACGTGCCAGGGCTCACCGTGTTCGAGGAAGAGGTCGTCGTAGACGAGGCCAGTGGTCATGGTGGACATGTGATCGCGCGCCCACGCGATGCTTTCTAACCTCCCGCTGCCTTGAGGGCTGCCTTCAGCGTCTTCAGCCCGATCGCCGCGTGCTCCCTGGCGTCCATCTTGAAGTCGAAGACCTCGATGCTCGCATACCGCTGGTAGTTGATGTCCAGCAGGGCCTTCATATAGGGCACGAAGTCCAGGTCGCCCAGACCGGGGGCCAGGCCGTTGTGGTCGTTGCAGTGGTAGTGGTACAGGCAGCAGGCCGTGTCGCGGATGGCCTGGGGCAGGTCAGTCTCCTCCTTGGTGCCGCTGTAGGTATCCAGGATGACGCCGACGTTGGGCAGGCCGATCTCCTGCACCATCTTCCGGGCCTCTTCGGCGCGGTAGATGAAGTTGTTGCCGGTGCCCACGTACAGCGGCTCGATGCAGACCTTGAAGTCCGCCTCCTGGCCCACCTTGCCCGCGGCCGCCATGGCCTCCTTGAACCACTCCCAGGCCTGTTCGAAGGTAACCCCCTCCTTGATGGCCCGCTGCTTGGGCGACCCGACGACCATCATCTGGCCCCCGATCTCCACGCCGAAGCGCACGAGGTCCTCGAAGTAGGCGACTGTGCGCGCACGGACGGCCGGATCCGGGTCGGTGCCGTGCAGGCCCGTGGGACCGATCAGCAGCCAGTGGATGCCGGCGACCTCGACCCCCGTGGCCGCCGAGGCGTCACGGATCTCCTGCTTCTGCTCGTCGGTGATGTTCTGCACCAGGTCGTTGAGCGTGAAGGGTGAGATCTCCATGCCGTCGAAGCCCAGCTCCGCCGCGGCCTCGAACTGCTTGCGGATGGTCCACTTCTCCTTGTCCTCGTAGAAGAAGATCTCGTTGCAGATAGCGAATTTCATGTGTCCTCCTGTAGCGGCGCCATTCATGGTGCCCGGTGACGCCCGCGGGCGCGATGAATCGCGCCACTACTGCTTCCGCTGTTCCAGCACCCGGAACGTATACAGAAACACAAAGCTGATGACCCCGGGCTGCCAGCCGACCAGCCCGCCCGTGGACACGTAGTACAGGCCGAAGGTGGCGGCGTGGCGGGTGAGGGCCAGGGCCACCAGGGCGGGGGGCAGCGGGCTGAGCAGGGCGACGACCAAACTGCCGGCGACCAGGCACAGCACGTGGGCTGCAGGGGAGGCCATCTCCGCCCCGCGGGACAGCCACCGGACCGCGTGCGCGGCCAGCATGCCGCCGATGAGCGCGCCGCAGAGCCATACGACCAGCAGTTCGCCCGGGTACAGGTGCGAGGCCGCAGTCAGCTCCGTGTGCCCAGTCCGCAGGGCCTCAGCCGACAGCCACACCAGCGGCGCGGCGGCTGCGAGGCCCACCACGGCCCCGAGTGCCAGTGCCACCAACTCCAGGCGCCCGAGCTTCCACCAGGGGGGAGGCTGGACCTGCGTGTCAGGGGTCATGGGAGCATGTTCGCCGCTCTGGCCTGTGAGCCCTTCACCAGGCGGAGATTGGCGCAGGGCGGCGCCCCCCGCACGGCGAAGGAGACGCCAGCCTGTCCTCAGCACACGGAGGGATGCCCGATGCGACGACTGCTGCTGCTCGCTGTGGTATTGCTGCCGTTGACTGTTGCGCACGCTCAGGGCAATCCGGTCACCAACGGCTCGTTCGAGGCCCTGGACGCCCAGGGCGCCCTGGTGGACTGGGAGTTGCTCGGGAAGGGCGAGGTCATCAACACCGCCCGCACCGGCCAGCAGGCGCTGCTGCTGGATCGCACTGCCGACGCCAAAGGTGAGACGGGCCTGAACCGCCGCTGGAAGATCAACTCCGGCGAGCAGGGCGCGATGCTGGCGGAGATGAAGGGCGGGCTGGAGTTCTGGTACCAGGCCCCCGCCATGGGCGAGAACACGCGCATGGTCGTGGGCATCATCCCCATGAGCGCCGCGCCGGTGGAGGGGACCGGCTCGGGCCGCGTGATGTACGAAGTGCCACGGGCCCACGTGGGGGACAAGCGGTGGCATCGGGGCCTGCTCAAGTACGACTTCACCGACAACGACAAGGTCAAGTGGCTGCACGTCGCCTCGCGCATCACCGGGGGCGAGGGGCAGCTCATTCTGGATGACATCCAGTGGATCGCCTCGGTCGGGCCGCTGCCGAAGGTGGACCAGATCACGCTGACTGAGGACAAGGGCAAGGCGGGGGAGGCCTGCGTGGTGCGGGCCCGGATCAGGAACGTGGGCGACCAACCCACCGCCGCCGGCCGCCTCTCGATCATCCTGCCCGACACCCTCAAGACGCCCGCGGGCGAGAGCTTCGACCTCCCCGCCACGCCGCCCGATGGCATCGCCTACCAGGAGTGGACGGTCACAGGGCTGCGCGACCGCCCCGACAAGATCAGGATCGCCATCACCATCGGGCCTGATGTTGTGAGCGAGGGGCGCCTCGACCTGGCCCCGAAGCTCGTGGTGGAGCAACTGCGGGCGGACCGGTTCGTCGTGGGGCCGGGTACTCCGAGCGTTCTCCGGCTGTTCATCAGGAACGAGGGCAACGTCGCGGTGTCAGGCGCGACGGCGCGGCTGCTGGACACGCCGGCGGCGCGCGAGTGTGTGGCCGCCCGCGAGCCCCATGATCTGCACCTGGTACGCCCCGGCGCGACCGTGGAAGCCAGCTGGATCGCCACGCCGACCAAGCTCACCTCGAGCCTCCGGTTCGCGGCCGAGGTCGTCAGTGGTGGCGAGGCCGTGGGCCAGGCCGCGGTGGAGTTGGTCTGCGCGCCGCCGCAGCCGGTGCTGCTGCCCTCGATCCCGCAGCAGGGCGCGTACGCGCAGGTGCGCGCCCCGTACGCGGTGGTCGGGAACCAGGGCATGCGTCTGGTCTTCGCGCGTGCCGCGGCGGTGCCTCTGGGGCCGGGCTGGCTGCAGGTCAACAGGGAGGGGAAGTGGCGGACGGTGGGCGTGCTGCCCCAACTCGGGTCTGTCGCGACGCAGCCGGCCAGCCAGGGCGAGGGGCGGCAACTCCTGCAGCCGACCGAGGTAAAGGCACAGAGTGAGGGCCAGGAGGCCAGCCTGGTCATCACCGGCAAGGCCCCGGATGGGTCAGCCGTGACGTGGGCGCTGACGTCCGAGCCGGGCGCCGACACGATCCGCTACGACCTGCGCCTCGTCGCCGGGAAGGACTCGAGTCTGTACGGCCTGCACGGGCCCATGCTGTACGTGGGCGAGGGGAGCGGGGGCAGCAAGAAGGCCGAGGCGGTCCTGCCGGGGCTGGAGTGGCTGACGCCCGAGGAGGAGTCGTCGTCCACGCTGGACATCGCCGCCAGCATGCCGCAGCGCTGGCGCTGGTGTCCGCCGCCGCATGCGGTGACGATCCCCTGCATGAGCATCAGCACCGACGGGACGACGGTCGGGCTGCTATGGGACCAGTTGCAGAAGATCACCGGTGAGGAGACGCGCCCGCGGGCGATCTTCGCCGCGCCGGACCGCTTCGAGGGGCGCAATGCCTGTCTGCTGGGCCTCATGGCCCCGGGTGGCGCCGACCCGGAGTGGTGGATCCCGCCGCGCCTGGCGACCGAGAAGGCCTGGGAGATCAAGCGCGACCAGGCCGTCCGCCTCCAGTGCCGCCTGTACGCGAAGACCGGTGCGGCCGACGCGCTGACGGCCATGGACCGCTGGTTCGCCCTCTATGGCGCGCCGCAGCCCCAGCGCTTCCCCCACGGGGCGGGCATGAATGACGAGATCAGCTTCAGCGCCGCGGGCTACCTGGAATCGCTGTGGGACCCCAAGACACAGAAGTGGTTCGGCTCGCTCAACGGCCCCAACATGATGGCCTCGCTGGGCTGGCACCCGGCGTACATGTACGACCTGCACTACGCGCGGGTCATGGCCGGCGACGAGGGCGTCAAGGACGCCTGCCGGGAGCGGCTGGCGCTGGTGGAGCAACTGAGCGGCCAGAAGCCCGTCGGTGACGACATGGGCTTTGAATTCGGCAACCCGGTTGCCAGTCTGATCGGGCAGGCGGACCACATCGGCGGGCTGATGCGCGCGCAGGGCGAGGACGGCTCGTGGCGCTTCCATGCGCGGATCGAGAAGTCCGGCATCTTCGCCGGGATGGACTACGCCGAGCTGGGGCCGGACCAGGCCGCTGAAGTCGGCACGTGCGCCCAGACCGCCTACACCATCCTGCGCTACGCTCGCATGACCGGCGATGCGCAGGCCACGGCCGCCGGGCTGAAGGCCCTGCAGTTCATGAACCGGTTCACCGTGCCGCGCGCGGCGCAGGTGTGGGAGGTGCCCGTCCACACCCCCGATGTGCTGGCCTCGGCCGACGCCTGCGAGGCGTACCTGGAGGGCTATCTCATCACCGGTGACGCGGCGTTGCTGAAGCAGGCCGTGTTCTGGGCGCGCACGGGTCTCCCCTTCATCTACATGTGGGACACGCCCGGCTACGAGGCGCTCCGATACGCCTCGATCCCGGTCATGGGCGCCAGTTGGTACACCTGCAACTGGTTCGGGCGGCCGGTGCAGTGGAACGGCATGCGGCTGGCCCGGGCGTACGCCAAGCTGGACGCGTACGACCAGTCGTACCCGTGGCGACAGATGGCCGAGGGGCTGACGATCAGCACCATGTGGCAGCAGCACGGCGCCCAGACCGGCGGGGACATCTGGCCCGACGCCAACGAGAAGTGGGTGGGCCTGTGGCCTGACAACTTCGACAGCGTGACGCTGCGGCGCTGCCCGTGGGTCTTTGCGCCCCGGCAGATACTCGATGTGCTCTACCGCCTCTACGGCATGCATCCCAGCCCCGAGACAGTGACGCTGACGCAAAGCGGGCAGACCATACGCCTGAACGCCTGCGCGGCGATCAGCGGGGCGAAGTGGGAGGGGGAGAGGCTGACAGCCACGGTGGGCTGTCGCCCGCCGCAGACGAGCCAGATCGTGGTGTGCAACATCGCCCGGCCGCAGAGTGTCAAGGTGGACGGCGAGGCGCTGCCCGAGACGCCGCGCCTCTCGAACGCTCCCGGCCTGGGCTGGGAGTACTTCCCCACGTGCCGGGCGCTGTGCATCAAGCCCACCGAGGCGACGCAAGTCCCCCGGGCCCAGGCGCACTGGCCGAGCCTGGAGTTGGAGATCGCCGGGGCGCGCTTTGAGCAGGGGCGCATCGCCGTGGAGTTGGCGACGAAGCTGGACTTCGGCTTTGACAACGACGAGCAGGGCTGGCGAGCGGCGCACGACCTGGGCAACCCGGTGGTGCGCGAGGGCGTCGTCCACATGACGACCACCGCGACCGACCCCTACTTCGTCCGTGGCAGCCTCGATGTCCCGGCTGACACGGTCAAGACGGTGGTGGTGCGCATGGCGCTGCCGGCCGGTGCGCAGGGCGACTTGCAGGTGTTCTGGACCACTAGCGACTCGCCGGGCTTCGATGAAGCCAAGTCGGCCCGGACGAAGCTGATCGCCGATGGGCAAATGCGCGACTATGCGATCCCCGTGGGCAGCCACCCGCTGTGGGCCGGCAAGCGCCTCACCGGCTTCCGGATTGACCCCGGCAGCGGCCCGGCGGGGGTTGAGGTGCAGATTGACGCGGTGCGGGGGATGTGACGGCGAACGGCATACAGGATGCAAGGATGTAAGGATGGGGAGGAAGAGGCCGTGGGTGTCACGCCGTGTGTGACGGGCCTCACGGCCGCCGGCACGGCCTATCACCCACGGCGTGACACCCGCCGCCTTCGCAGGAGGACACCATGAAGATACCGGCGCGGTTTCTGAAGTACTCCGCTACCCACGGCGGCACCACCAGCCAGGAGGGGTGGCTGGAGATTGACATTCGAGCGCTGGACCTGGATGGCGTCACGAAGCTGTATGTGAACCTGGACGACCTGTCCCGGGTGAAGGAGAAGCGCGACACCGCCGCCTCGGCGCTCGACGCCTGGGACGCGAAGTTCGGGAAGAGCGAGGAGACGACGTAACGAACGGAAAGGCGAACAGGATATAGGGATGCAAGGATGGGGAGGATGAGCGGACCTACGGCGCTCACAGAGATGGTCTGGGTGTGGGAGCGGTCACCGACCGCGACCCGCCTGATCGCAGTCGCGGTCGGTGACCGCTCCCACGTGCAGCCCATCCGTCGCGGTCGGTGACCGCTCCCACAGCCGAGCCACGCCAGCATCCGCCATCGCAACGCGAGGAACGCACTATGCCGCTGCAAGCCGGAGTCGCTACCGTAGACATCACCCCGCCCGTGGGCACGCCGCTGGCGGGCTTTGCCGCGCGGGATCACGGGTCCGAGGGGTTGCACGACCCCCTGTACTCCAAAGCCCTGGTCCTCGACAACGGCGTCACACGCGTGTGCCTCATCACCAATGACCTGCTGAACCTGTCGGCAGACCTGGTCGGGCGCATCCGCGAGCAGATCGAGCGCGAGACGGGCCTCCCGGGCGACCACGTGATGGTCAACTGCAGCCACACGCATTCCGGGCCGCAACTGAAGGACGAGGGCCTGGCGGCCGTCGTCGCGCGGCAGATCGCCGGGGGGGCCGTCATGGCCCACGCGGCGCTGCAGCCGGCGCGCCTCGGCGCGTCGCGCGGGCCGGTGCAGGTGGGCATCAACCGGCGCGAGATGCGGGACGGGCAGATGATCCTGGGGCGCAACCCGGAGGGGCCGGTGGCCCCGTATGTGGATGTGGTGCGGGTGGATGACGCCGAGGGGCGCCCGCTGGCCATCCTTTTCGCCCACGCGGCCCACGCCGTCACCCGTGGCGGCGACAGCTACCTGATCTCGGCCGACTACCCCGGCCGGGCGCAGGCGGTCGTGCAGCAGGTGCATCCCGGCGCGGTCGCCATGTTCGCCCAGGGCTGCAGCGGCAACATCAACTGCGACGCCCCCGAGCGCACCTGGGAGGATGTCCGGCGGCTGGGGACGATGCTGGCGGGCGAAGTGCTCAAGGTGCGCGAGGAGATCGCCACTACCGATGAGGTGAAGTTAGCCGCTCTGCACGAACCGTCGTCGCTGCCATGCCAGCGCCTGCCCCAGATGGCGAAGATCGAGGCGGAGTTGGCCGACTGCGAGCGCAAGCTGGCGGAGGCCGAGGCGAGCGGAGCCGAGAACAACACCAACATGGCGCGGGCCTTCCGCGATACGTGGGTCAAGCTCAAGGGGATGAAGGAGCGCGGGGAAGAGCTGCCGCCGTACGACTTCCCGCTGCAGGGCCTGCGGATCGGCGACGTAGCCGTGCTGGGGCTGCCCGGCGAGGTGTTCGTGGACTACCAACTGCACGCGAACGCCGTCTCGCCGTTCCGTCAGACACTGACGCTGGGCTGCACGAACGGCTCGGGGGCGTACATCCCGACGGCGGCGGCGCTGGACGAGGGGGGTTACGAGGTGACCTTCACCCCGATCTGGTGGGGGCGGCTGCCGTTTGCCCCGGAGGCGGAGACGGTGTTGCGCGACAGCATCGAGCGGCTGCTGCAGCGGCTGCACGCGGCGGGGTAGCCGGTGCAAGGCCCGACAGGAGTGTCGGGCGTACCGCCTGCCCTGGCAGAGATCGGCCGACGACCGGCAGGTGCCGCAGCGCCGCTGACGAACCTGCTGCCGTGTTCGCGCCCCAGGAGACCGAGCGATGACTGCCACAGACGAGACGCGCCGCTTCGTCGTCACCGTGGATGACCCGGGGGGCCTCATCCAGGACCTGAGCATCTTCGACCGCGTGCGGCGGTTCTATGATGCCGAGGGGGCGCCGGCCAGCTTCATGGTCGTGCCGCGCGGCGAGGGGGGCTGGCAGCTCGACAGGCAGCCCGAGTGGCTCGCGGCCCTGCACGCCGCCGAGCGCGACGGGCATGACTGCCAACTGCACGGGCTGGATCACTGGAACTGCGAGTTCGGGCCCTACCACGAGATCGTGCGCTGGCTGGGCGGCGACCCCGAGGGGGAGCTGCGGGACTGCACCGAGAAGTTCGGCCATCTCTGGCGGCGCGAGGTCTATGTCGAGAAGCTGCAGACGGCTCTGGGCATCTTCGGTGAGGCCTTCGGGCGGCGGCCGCTGGTGTTCCGCACCGGGGCGCTGTCGCAGACGCCCGAGCTGTACGACGCCATGGCCGACGTCGGCATGAAGTACGCCTCCAACCTCGTGGTGGACCGGCGTGGCTGGGCGTACATCATCGAGAAGTACGACGACCCCGGCGACTGGGATCCCGACGTTCCCCCACATGCCTACTACCTGAACGACGACGTCATCAACCTCCCCATCGCCAGCGAGTACGCGTGGTACCTGACCGAGGAGAAGATCGAGCCCCACCTGGCGCTGGCGGTCGAGGACATGGAGCGCATCTACAACCAGGGCGGGGTGTTCATCCTGGTCTGCCATGTCCAGTGCGTCGGGGCCGAGGACGGGCTGTCGCAGAAGCTGCTACACCGGCTGATCGCCACGGCGCGGGAGGAGTTCGGGGTGCAGTTCCAGACACTGACACAACTCGTGGGGGACATCGAGGCGGGGAAGGTGTCGGTGTTGCGGAGACTGTAGAGGCACGGATGGTCCTCACCCCTCTCCCTCGCGCTCGGTGAGGCTGAGCGCTCCGGAGAGGGGTTCAACGGATCCGGCTGCCGCATCGCACCTTCGAAGCCACAGAGGTGGCCGAATGCCCCCCTCTCCGGAGCGCAGCGTAGCGGAGCGAGGGAGAGGGGTAGGGGTGAGGAGCCGTTGCCGCTAACTAAGGAGGCACACGATGGGCGTAGATCGGTTTGACGGGCCGGAACTGGAGTACCTCAAGCAAGTGCTGGAGCGCGGGCGGCTGTCGGGGCAGAACGACGGCTTCCATGGCAAGCTGGAGCGGGCCTTCGCCGAGGCCTATGGCAGCAAGTTCGCCGTGGCCGCCAATGCCGCCATGTCGCTGCTGATCTCCGCCGTGTTCGCGGCCGATGCCGGCGCCGGCGATGAGGTCCTGTGCGACCCGCTGGTGCAGTTCCACGCCATCGGCGCGCTGTGGATGAACGCCCATCCGACGTGGGCCGATGTGCATCCGGACACGTGGCTGATGGACCCCGAGTCCGCGCGGGCGAACATCACCCCGCAGACGAAGGCCATCGTGGTCACGAACCTGTGGGGCCAGCCGGCCGAGGTGGACAGACTCCGCGCGCTGGCCGATGAGAAGGGCATCATCCTGATCGAGGACTGTGCCCACGCGGCGTTCCTGCCCTACAAGGGCAAGTTCGCGGGCACCTGGGGCCACATCGGCGTGTACAGCTTCTGCTCGGGCAAGCACATGACCACCGGCGACGGCGGCATGGCCGTGACCGACGACGAAGAGCTGGCGGCCAAGATCCGCAGCGTCACGTGCTTCGGCGAGTCCCCGCCGCACCTGGCGACGGTCTTCCGCATGACCGAGATGCAGGCCGCAGTGGGCCTGGCGCAGCTCGACAACGTGAAGGGCTACATCGAGGAGTACCAGAAGTCGTACGCGCATCTGTCGGCGGCCATCGCAGGCGTGAAGTGGCTGCAGCCGCGCGTCATCCGCGAGGGCTGCGGCAACTCGCCGTACATCTTCTCGTTCCTGTGGCGCGGCGACGAGCACGGCCTGGACATGATGGCCTTCCAGCAGGCGCTATTCGACACCGGCCACACCTGGAACGTGGGCTTCACGCAGGTCCCGGCGTACAAGTACAAGCTCTTCACCCACCCGTTGGCCTACCAGAACAAGGGCTGCCCGACCAAGAACTGCCCGTACTACGAGGGCAGCTACGAGTACCGTGACGGCTTGTGCCCGAACGCCGAGGCGCTCCTGCCGCGGCTGGTGAACCACAACTGCATGATCTCCGAGGAGACGGCCAAGGAGGTCGCGGAGGGCCTGCGGAAGGCGATTGAGACGATGGAGAGAGGCTGACGGCGGGATGAGGGGATGAGGGGGATGGCGGAACAATGGAGGCGTGGGAGCGGTCACCGACC
>JAJFUB010000116.1 GCA_021372615.1 bacterium
GCGGGATGGCGGGATGGCGGGATGGCGGGATGGCGGGATGGCGGGATGGCGGGATGGCGGGATGGCGGGATGGCGGGATGGCGGGATGGCGGGATGGCGGGATGGCGGGATGGCGGGATGGCGGGATGGCGGGATGAGGGGATGAGGGGATGAGGGGACGAGGGGACGAGGAGGGCGTGGGAGCGGTCACCGACCGCGACCGGATGGCGAGATGGCCGCGTGGGCGCGCGTGTCCCCACGCGCGCAAGGGCGACGGAACGCCACCGCACACGGAGATGCCTACCCATGGTCAGGTACAAGGCGGTCATCATCGGCGCGGGGCGCATGGCGGGGACGATTGACGACGAGGTCGTGGAGTACGCGGCCTCCAGCCTCCCCTACTCCCACGCGGCTGGCTACATGAAGGTCCCGGAGATCGAGCTGGTCGCCTTCGCCGACCTTGACCGGACGAAAGTCGAGCGCCTCCAGCAGCGCTATGGCGTGCCGCGGGGCTATACGGACTACCGCGAGATGATCGAGCGCGAGCGGCCCGACATCGTCAGCATCACCACTCCCGCCACCCACCACTGCGAGGCCGTGCTCTTCGCGGCGGAACATGGCGCCCGCGCCATCTACTGCGAGAAGGCCCTGTGCTGCTCGCTCGCCGAGGCCGACCAGATGGTCGCCGCCGTGGAGAGCCACGGCATCAAGTTCAACACCGGCACGCTCCGCCGCTGGGCCGTGGGGATGGAGTCCGTGCGGGAGATGATCGAGCGCGGCGACCTCGGGCACCTGCAGGCGGTCATCACCTACGCCGTCGGCGGGATGCTGCATTCGGCCAGCCACTTCTTCGACCTGATGCTGTACCTGGCCGGCGACCCCGGCCTGGACTGGGCGCAGGGCACGGTACCCAACACGGACTTCGACCCGCACGCCGACCGGTGGCATGAGGACCTCTCGGGTCTGGGCCAGGTGCGCTTCAGCAATGGCGTGATGTGCCATTTGCTGAACACCGGCCTGTGGGCGGAGTTCGCCGCCATCGGCAGCGAGGGCGCCGTGACCATCATGAACAACGGCGTGGACTTCGCGCTCCGCCGCCGCCAGAACGTCTGCGACGGCCGCTACATCACCTACCAGCCGGCCCCGTTCCCCCAGTTCGAGCGCACCAGCCCCACGGTGCGACTGATCCGCGACCTGCTGCAGGCGTTGGAGACCGATGGCGAGACACGCCAGGGCATCCGCCGCGCGGTGAACACCGCCGAGATCGCCTTCGGGATCATCGAGTCCCACCGCCAGGGCGGGGCACGCGTGCCGCTGCCGCTGGCGCGGCGGGACTTCTGGATGCACTCGCACTGACATCGCTTCCCCCTCGGAGGGCAACGCCTTGCCACAGTACCGCGTCGGCCTCATCGGCACCGGCCGCATCGGCAGCGAGTTCGAGGACCGCTTCGGCGAGCACCCGGTCAGCATCGCCGGGGCCTTCAGCGCCCTCCCCGAGTGTGCACTGGTCGCCGGATGCAACCGCGGACGCGAGCGCCTGGAGCGCTTCGGGAAGCGCTGGGGCGTCACGGCGCTCTACCACGACTTCCGCGAGATGCTCGCCCGCGAGTGCCTCGACATCGTCGCGATCGCCACGCCGCCCGGCCTCCACCGCGAGCAGGTGATCGCCGCCGCCGAAGCCGGGGCGAAGGGCATCTTTTGCGAAAAGCCCATGGCGCTGTCTCTGGGCGAGTGTGACGACATGATCGCGGCCTGTGCGCAGCACGACTGCCGCCTGCTCGTGAACTGCTCGCGCCGCTGGTCGGGGCTCTTCGAGGCGGTGCGGCGGGATGCCGAAGCTGGGCGCTGGGGGCGCCTGCTGCACCTCGTCGGATACTGCCAGGGCTGCAAGCCGCTCCCCGACTGGGAAGCGGAGCACGAGGGGCCGATGCTGCACGACGCGGTCCACATGTACGACATCATGCGCTTCTTCGCCGGCGACGTGCGGTGGGTCCTGGGCACCGCGGAGCGGCGCTACCGGCAGGACCTGCGCGTCGAGGACACGGCGCTCGGCCTGCTCCAGTTCGTCTCCGGCGTGCAGGGCGTCACGATCGTGGATGAACTCACGGAGCACTCGCACTTCCGCCTCGAGCTGCACTTCGAGCGCGGGCTGGTGACGCTCGGCGGCGAGCAGCGCGCGCAGCAGGCCGTGCGGTCGGAGGATGTGGCCGAGGACTGGTGGTGGCGGCTGGCGGAGGATACGCTCCCGTCGCCTGCCTGGGAGGGCACGCCGGTCCTGAACGCGGCGCAGGACCTCGTCGCCTGCCTGCAGACCGGACAGATGCCGCGCTGCACCGGCGCTGACGGCCGGGCGGCGCTCGAAGTCATCATGGGGTTCTACGAGTCGGAGCGCCGGGGCCACGAGCAGGTCCACTTCCCCCTGGACGAGCCGCGCCCGATGCTGGAGGTGATGAAGGAGGAGGGGCGGTACTGAGGGAGTGGCAAGTGGCTCGGGTTCACTTGCGCGAGTTCGCGCCGAAATAGGCGGTGGGTGTCGCGTCGTGTGCGACGGGCCCCACCGCCGGTCGCGGGGCCTGCGCGGCTCTGGCGAGCCGTGCTCCCAACGACTAGAACGGCCCGATCCCGGCCAGCGCCTCGCGCTGCTTCTCGAACAGGATCGCCAGACCCGACTTCCCCAGCTCGATCATCGCCAGAAGCTGCTCGATGCTGTACGGCGCGCCCTCGGCCGAGGCCTGCACGTCAATGGCCCGCCCGCCCGAGGTCATGATCAGGTTCATGTCCGTCCCCGCGCGCGAGTCCTCCTCGTAGCTCAAGTCCAGCAGCACTTCGCCCGACACGATGCCCAGTGAGATCGCGGCCACCTGCTCGGACATCGGCCAGCGCTTGAGGAGCTTGTTCTCCTGCAGGGCATGGAGGGCCTCGGCCAGGGCCACGAAGGCGCCGGTGATTGAGGCGGTGCGGGTGCCGCCGTCGGCCTGCAGCACATCGCAGTCGAGCGTGATCGTGCGCTGGCCGAGCTGCTTGAGGTCAATGGCCGCGCGCAGGCTGCGCCCGATGAGCCGCTGGATCTCCACGGTGCGCCCGCCGAGGTGCCCCTGCTGCGCCTCGCGTTGCGTCCGCTCCTTGGTCGCGCGCGGCAACATCCCATACTCCGCCGTCACCCACCCCTGGTCGCCATCCATCAGCCACCGCGGCACGCGCTCCTCCACGCTGGCGGTGCAGTGCACCTTCGTCTGGCCCATCAGGATCATGCACGAACCCTCGGCGTAGCGGTTGATGCCCCGCTTGATCGTGCACTTGCGCAGTTCGTTGTTCTCACGGCCATCGCCACGGATCACGGTCGTCTCCCTGTAGGGCGGGGGCTCGTCCCCCGCCGAATGTCCCCGGTTCATGGGGCGGGGTACGAGCCCCCGCCCTACAGCCGCCTACCCGCTCGGCTCGACCAGCGTCGCCGGCGGCACGGACTTCGTCCCCTCCAGGTAGCGCCGGAGGCCCTCGCAGACGCCGTCTGCCATCTGCTGGCGGAACTGCGGCTGAGCCAGCAGCTTCTCCTCGGACCGGTTGTCTATGAACAGCGTCTCAATGAGGATCGCCGTCATGTTCGTCTCGCGGGTGACGCAGAAGTTCTCGCAGTGCACCCCATAGTCGCGGCTAGCCAGCTTCGGGACGAGGGTGTCCTGCATCACGATCGCCAGTCCCTTGCTGCGGGCGCGGTGGTAGTACGTCCCGGTCCCTGAGCCCCGCCAGCCAGAGCCGGTGGCGTTGCAGTGGATGCTGACGAACAGGTCAGCCGGCAGCTCATTGGCCATGCGGGGGCGGGCGTACAGGTCCACGAAGAAGTCGGCGTCGCGGGTCAGGAAGGGCCGCGCGCCCATCGTGGCGAGCCCCACCACGGTGCGCTTCGCCATGTCCAGATTGACATCCTTCTCCAGCAGGAAGCTGCCGCGCGCGCCGGAGTCCTTGCCCCCGTGTCCGGGGTCCACCACGATCCGCTTGCCGGCCAGGCGGTCGCGCGCGAAGACGATCTGCAGGCGGTCCGGGTCGGTCAGCGCCCGGACTGTGAAGGGCACCAACTCGTCCATGTACAGCACGACGCGGCCCGGATCGAGCAGCCGGAACTGCTGCACGAAGGGCAGCTTCTCAGCGGCGGGCATGAGGGCCTCGGTGGCCTCGGCGCCCGACAGGTCCAGCAGCACCCGGTAGGGCTCGCGCAGTACATCGTACACCGGGGGCAACGGGTCGGAGACGAAGGCGGTGACCGTCAGCGTGTCCGGCTCGTGCGAGGCCGCCAGCAGCTTGAGCAGCTTCGGACGCAGGCGCTGCACGAGCGGCTCTTTGCCTGTCACGTCGCCCACGACCAGGCGGCCGCCACAGTCGTCCTCACGGGGCTGCAGCTTGACCGTCGGCGCCCCCTCGCGCAGGTCGAGCACGACGCGCGCGATCGGCGGCTTGTCGGTGTACTGCGCCGCCCGCACCCGCAGCAACCCCGCCAGATTCACATAGTTCGTTCCCGGCTGCCCGGCCACGTACAGGCCCGCCAGGTCCACGAAGCTGCGCCGCGGGCTGCTCATCTGATCGAGTTGGGGCGAGACCGGGACGGAGGTGACGAAGCTGACGCCGGCGCCGCGCTCAGCGGCGTGTGTCGCCACGCGCAGCAGCTTGCCGTAGATCGTGGCCCGCTGCGTCTTCGGCTCCCACTGCAGGACGCCGTCCAGCGCCTCCGCCAGCGGCTTGACCGGGCCGATCAGCTTGCCGTCCGAGAGCGTGGCCACGGGGCTAAGCGCGACGGGCTCCCCCTCGATGGTCAGCGGCTGGCCTGGCTGCACCTGCAGCCGTTTGCCCGCCGCGCCCACGATGACGAGCAGGTTCTCGTCGCCATACCAGGTCACGCGCGCCCCCATGGCCCGCGCGATCTGCCCCCACGGGCCGATGAGCGCGCCGTCCTGCACGACGGGGGCGGGGTCGAGGTCCAGCTTCGTCCGAACGACGCAGACTTGTGGCGGGGGCGGCACCGCGGCAGGCGGCGCCTGGGCCCACCCCAGCGTCAGGAGGTTGAGGGCCACGAGGGAGTGCAGCGCAAGCTTCATCGTGCGTGCATTATAGACCGAAGCCCGGCCGACGCCAAGCGTGGGACAGGGACCCGCCCCGAGTCGCCGGGCACTATCCGGCCGCGGCGAGCGCGGCCTCCAACTCGCCCACGGCGCGGGCCTCCAGCGCCGCCATCTCCTCTACCAGCCGCGCCAGCGTCTCGCGTCCGGCCGGGCTCGTCATCGCCGCCTGGCTCGTGTCGGCCGTCGCCAGGCACCGCAGGCTCTGCCGGTACAACTCCGCCGCGGCCAGCAGGTGAGTGGCTCTCGCGCCGGGGTGTCGGGCCGCCATCTGCTCCAGGTACACCGGCGCGCTATGGCGGTTCAGACCCAGATGCAGCACCATGTTGCTGTGCCACCGCGCCTGTCCCAGATGGGCGAGGTCACGCAGCGCGGCCGCCCACAGTGCATAGGCCTTCTGTCCGGTCACGTATCCCCCCGGCATGGCCACGTGGTCTCGTCCTAGCGCCACCGCGTGCCGCAGGGCTTCCAGGTCGGCCTCTTTGCGGTCTAGCTGCGGGACTGGCTCGCCCACGGCCACGAACTCCCAGGCCGGGCCGGGCAGGCGCTCCGGCGTCGTCTTCGGGGTGCACGGGCAGAAGCCGAGCAGTGGCTGAGGGTCCTGGTCGGTAGCCGTCACGACCTTCCAGAAGTCGTGGTTGACCAGCACAGGCCGACCTGCCGCGAGGGTGTGGGCCACGCGTACCTGCGCGATGACGTCCTCGTTCTTGGCCAGGTTCGGCTGCCAGGACGCCAGGCCATCCCACGCCTCGAGGCGGCGGCCGACCACCTGGCTTACGAAGGGCAGATAGGCCCGGCTGCAGGCCGGCTCCAACGGCCACCACCCCACGTCCACCGCGCCGTCGTAGTGCGCCGCCTGGTCGCTCGCCTGCGTGATGAACGCCAGGCCGAGGTCCCCCATGAGGGTGTCATAGTCGGCAGCCACGCCCTCCCGCGCCAGGAGCACCTGCAGGCCGCGCCCGCACCCATTCCCGTCGCCCTGCCCCGGCGGGATGTCGCTCAGGCTCACCGTCTTCGGGGCGGTCGCGGCGAGGGCCGCCGCCATCTCCTCAGCGGCCTGCGCCAACGCCGTGCGCGCCGGTCGGAGTACCTCCGCCACATGCGCCTGCTGCTTGCCCAGATCGCCGATGAAGGCGGCATACGCCTCGCCGCCATCGCCCCTGACAGCCGGGCGCAGCAGCGCCGCAATGCGCTCATAGCACCCGGCGGCAGCAGCCAGGTGCCCCTGCGCACCGGAGGTCGCCCCCGCTGCCAGGCGGCGCAGGTACCGGGCCGCCACTTGCGCGCCCTCCAGCATCGGCCGCGCGGTGTCGTGGGCACAGCTTGCGCTCTGCTCTTTGCAGTCGGCGCAGAACGGCACCTGGCCCATGCGCTCGATCCAGCGGTCCACCGCCGCCAGACCATACACCGTCCGCGCGCCCGGGTGGTAGGGCGTGGCATTGCCGTGGATCCGCGACACGGCCCGGCAGAGTACCTCGAAGTCTGCTTGCTCGGGGCTGAGCGCCGGCGCCCCGAGGCTGAGCGCGAGCATGTCGTCCACACCGTCCAGCGGGTTGTCGCGGAACCCGTTGAGGCCTGCGCCCAGGATCGTCCCGTCATCGGCGGCGCTGACGATGACTCCCCACCAGCACCAGGGCATGAACCCATGCGGCCCGCGCACCGGCCACTCCCTGCCTGTCAGCACAACCTCCCCGCGCGCTTGTGCCTCACGGATCAGCGGCACGGCCGGCTTGCGCCAGTAGTCCCGCATCCATGCCTCGCGGGCGGGCCCTGCGGGGGGCATCGGCGGCGCGGCGGCGCGACCGGGGGTCGCGAGGCGCCGGAACTGCAGCCCCAGCCGGCGGGCGACCAGGTCCACCGAGACGTCGCGACCGGTCGCCGTCATCCACCAGGAGGTGCAGCTCTCGCCCGGGTCGACGCAGGGCGCAAAGGCATTACCGGAGAGCACGTAGAGGGTCTCGTAGTCCAGGTCGCGCCCCAGCAGGCGGGCTGCCGCCTGGACGGCCAGCGAAAAGTGGTCCTGGACATGGCCGTTACCGCGCAGCGTGAGTTGGCTGTAGTCGAGGGGGGCGGCAAGGGCGCCGGCGGCGCAGGCCAGCAGCAGCGCGGCAACAGAGCCGAGGAAAGCCGGGGGCATCTCAGGATGGGTCATCGCGATGCACCTCCCAATGCACGGCGAATGAGGGCGGCCTGGCGTTCAGGCTATCAAACATCTGTTCGACTGTCAAGCGGCATTTTGGCGCGAAGAGCCTGGGCTACTGCTGGACGGCCCTGCGGTGGCAGGGGGCCAAACGTCACGGGCAGGCGAGATCGCCTGCCCGTTCATGTGCCATGCCCACTGCTGCGACAGGATGCTAGCGACTGCGCCGCTTCTTCTCTGGCTTGGGCTTGCCCTCGCTTAGCGGCTTGGTGGGCTCGTCGTTCTCTTCGTCTTCGTTCTCGCGCTCGCGGCGGTGTTCCTCGCGGAGGGCCTCGGCGATCTGCCGCAGGCGCTGTTGCGCGCGCCCGTAGATGGTGTCCTCCGGGTAGTCGCCGCTCTTGTTGGCCTTGCCGGCGGGGATGCCCGTGAGGATCTCAATGCCCTCCTCGATCGTGCGGACCGACCAGATGTGGAACTGCCCGTCCGCCACCGCATCTACGACTTCCTGCTGGAGCATCAGGTGCCGCACATTGCTCGCCGGGATGATGACCCCCTGGTCCCCGGTCAGGCCCAGGAGCTTGCAGGTCTTGAAGAAGCCCTCGATCTTGCGCGACACGCCGCCGATGGGCTGCACCTCGCCCATCTGGTTCACCGAGCCGGTGACGGCGATCCCCTGCTTGACCGGGGCGTCGGCGAGGCTGGAGAGCAGGCAGTACAGCTCCGTCGAGGAGGCGGAGTCACCCTCCAACTCGGAGTAGAGCTGCTCGAAGGACAGCGTGGCCGAGAGCTGGATCTGCTCGTTGCGGCCGAAGCGGTCGCCCAGGAAGCCAGAGAGGGTGAGCATCCCCTTGTCGTGGATGCGCCCGGTGAGCTTGGCCTCGCGGTCAATCTGGATGACGCCGGTGCGGCCGGTGAAGGTGCGGCAGGTCAGGCGCCCCGGCCGGCCGATCATGTAGTCACCCAACTGCATGATGGACAGGCCGTTGATCTGCCCGGCCACCTCCCCGGCCACCTCCACCATGAGCGTCCCTTCCTGGATCATGTCGAAGATCAGCTCTTCGATCCGGTTGGAGCGCCAGACTTTCTGTTCCAGGGCGTGCTCGACATCCTGGGCCTGGACCCTCTTGCGCCCGCTCTTCTGCGCCCAGAACGAACCCTCCCGCACCAGGTCGGCGATGTCCAGCAGGCGCACCGTCAGCTTCTGCTGGTCGCCGGCCAGCTCCGCCCCCTGCTCGATGACCCGGGCGACCGCCGAGCGCTCGAAGGGCAGTAGCCCGTCGCGCCGGGCGACATGGGCGATGAACTGCGCGTACTGCTGTAGCGCGTCGTCATCCCGCGCGATCTCGGTGCTGAAGTCGGCTTGCACCTTGAACAGTTTGCCGAAGTCCTCGTCGTGCTCGTAGAGCAGGTAGTAGATGAACGGGTTGCCGATCAGGATGACCTTGATGTCCAGGGGGATCGGCTGCGGCTCCAGGGTCAGCGTGGAGATGAACCGGTACTGGTCGGACAGGGACTCGATCTTGACTTCCTTGTTCTTCAGCGCGCGCTTGAGGGCTTCCCAGGCGAAGGGCCGCAGCAGCACCTGCAGGGCCTCCACGATGAGGAAGCCGCCGTTGGCACGGTGCAACGCGCCGGCAGTGATGAGGCTGAAGTCGGTGACCAGGGCGCCCATCTGCGCCTGGTGCTCGATCTCGCCGGTGAGCTTGTCGAGCGTCGGGTTGGCTTCATCTATGATGGGAGCGCCGTTCTCGGGGTCGTTGCTGACCAGGACATTGACCTCGTAGCGCTCCAGGGGGTTCTTCTGCTGCATGCCCATCATCAGCTGGGGCGGCAGGCCCGGGGGCACACCCTCGTCGTCGTCGCGCCGTAGCATGCTGATGTTCTCGATCAGGTCGGCCTCCATACGCTGCAGATGCTCAAGCACACCGGCCACGGCGGCGTACTTGCCGCGCAGCTCCTCGAACATCGGCTCCACGGCCTCGCGGGCGACCTCCTGGTCGAGTTGGCGCACATGCTCGCGCGTCTCCTTTTCATCCCGCTGCCCCCGCCGCATGATCTCGCCCAGCTTCTGCTGCAGCTCCTCGCGCTTGGCGTCAAGCTGCTGGCGCTCTTCGTCCTTCAGGTCGCCGTACTGCTGTGGCGTCATCACCTCGCCCTCGACGGCCGGAGCGACGATCAGCCCGGCGGGAGAGCGCCCCAGGGCGAAGCCCGCCTCCTGGGCCTCCTGCTCGAAGGCCTGCAACTCGGTGTTGCGCTCCTGGCGGAACTCCTTGATGATGGCGTCCCGCTTGTCGTTGTACTCGTCGCTCTCGAAGACATTGCCCAGCATCTGGCGCATGTCGGTGAGCATGCGCGCGACATCGTCGCGGAAGGTCGGGCCCATACCGGCGGGCAGACGCAACGCGCGGGGCTGATGGGCGTCCTCGAAGTTGTAGACGTAGCACCAGTCGTCCGGGGCAGGCATGTCCTTCGCGCGGCGCTCGAGTTCGGTGCGCGCGGTGGAGTTCCGCCCGGTGCCGCTGGTGCCGGTGATGAAGACGTTGTAGCCTTCACTGCGGATGTCGGCGCCGAAATCCAGGGCTGCGACCGCGCGCTCCTGTCCGATGGGGCCGGGGACGCCCTCCAGGCCGTCCGTGTCCTTGAACTGGAAATGCTTCAGCGGGCAGCGCCATCGCAAGTCCTTCGGCTTCAGTTCCCGTATTCTCGCCAAGACGTTTCACTCCCGGTCCGCAGATGCTGGCGCCAGTCCGAGTCGCTGTGCAGCTAGTGATAGATTGTCCGGGGGCCACGCGGATTCCTCCCTGTCCGGGGGCCGCGGCAGGATTCCTGCCCCACGCGCCCGAACTGACGGCACAGCACGCTCGGCTGAGGAAGGGTGTTTGTCCATGGAGTTCTTCGACTGCAACTGCGCCTACGGGGTGCCGATGAAGCCGCCGCTGGCCCCGGCGCTGACCCCGGACGCGATCATCGCCGAGATGGACCTGTGCGGTATCGGGCGTGCGCTGGTGCGCAACCTCGCCGTCTCGGACCAGACGCCCGAGGTGGGCAATCCGCTCACCTCGCACGACCTCGCCGGCCAGGATCGCCTGACCCCTACGTGGGCTATCCTCCCGCCGCAGACAGAGGAACTCGGGACGGTCGAGGAGTTCCTGCGCCACATGGACGAAGCCGGCGTGCGGTCCCTGTGGGCCTTCCCCGCCGACCACCGTTACCTGCTGAACACCACGACCTTCGGGGAGCTATTCGACGAGATGGTCGCCCGTGAGATCCCACTCTTCCTGCCCCGCCAGCAGACCAGTGGCGGCCTGGACGCCTACGCCACGGCGGACGCGGTGCTGCGGGACTTCCCGAACCTGCATCTCATCATCGTGGGCCAGGGCCCGTGGGGCGAGGACCGCCTCTTCCGCCCGCTCATGGCGCGCTTCCCGAACTTCGGGGTGGACACCTCACGCTACGAGCTGGACGGCGGGATAGCGGAGGTCGTGAAGAAGTACGGCCCGCACCGTCTCTACTTCGGCACGAACTTCCCGCACACCCCGATGGGCGGCCCCATGCTGACGCTGCTGCACGCGGAGATCACGGACGAGGAGCGGGAATGGGTGGCGGGAGGGAACCTGAGGAGGCTGCTGGGGCTGCAGCCGTTGTCGTAGGAGCGCCGGCTTCCAGCCGGCAGCTGTTGGGTCGTGACGCCCGACCATAGGCTCGGACCACACACAGGATGACAACCATGAACCCACTCACCCAATCATTCCTCACCGCCGGCCGTTCGCCTGACTGCCCGGTCATCAACACCCACGCCCACTTCGGGCCGTACAAGGCCATCTACTTCCCCCGCTGCGCCCCTGAGCGCGTGATCGAGATGATGGATGGCGCCGGGATACGCTGGCTCATCGCGGCGGCGCATGAGGCCCTGGTGGATACCCAACTGGGCAACCGCAACTATGCCGCCATCATCGCGCGCTATCCCGACCGGCTGAAGGGCTACTGGGCCATCAACCCGCTGTACCCCGACCGCGTGCGGCAGGAAGTGGCTGAGTTCGAGCAGTGCGACGGCTTCGTGGGCTTCAAGTTCCTGTCCGACTACTACCAGTACCCGATCACCGGCGACCACTACAAGCCCGCGCTGGAGTATGCCGAGGCGCACGGGCTGCCTATCCTGCTGCACACCTGGGGTGGCAGCAGCTTCGACGGGCCGGGGCTGTGGCGGCAGGTGGCCGAGGCCTACCCGCACGTCACCTTCCTGATGGGCCACTCGGGCTACGGCGAATGGCAACTGGCCTGTGAGATCGCCCGCGACTACCCGAACGTGGTTCTGGAACTGACCGCCGCCTATGCGGTGCGCGGGGTGCTTCGGCTCATGGTGGACATCGCCGGCAGCGAGAAGATCACCTTCGGCGACGACCATCCCTGGTTCGACCCGCGCTATGGCATCGGCTGCGTGCTGTTCTCGGGCTTGACCGAGGACGACTGCCGCAACATCCTGTACCGCAACGCCCAGCGCATCTTCGGCCTGGGGGCCTAGGGCGTCGCTCGTCTGCTGAGACGGTCGGCCGTGCATCCCATGGAGAAGCGGGAGCCGACTGGTGGGCGAGGCCGCTTCTCGCGGAGTTGAGCGCCATGCCGCGACCCGCACGCACCTGCAGACTGCCCGGCTTGCTCCTCCTGTCGCTCCTCGCCGGGGCGCTGACTGCCCCCACAGCGGCACAGGTCACCGCTGTCACCGCCGGCGCGGTGGACCTGACAGCGCCCCGTGACTCCACGCGGGACGCCGTGCTCGCCTATGGCCTGGGCTTTCCCTTCCAGGTCGCACCCGGCCGGGCGGCGGTCTTTGGCAATGTGCGCGTTGAGGGGGTGGACATGTGGGACTACGAGAACGGCACCGATGCCATCCTGTTCGACGACCTCGCCACGATCCACGCCGACGGGGCCGTCACGCTTTCGCGCAACGAGCGCGAGCAGGGCCCCGACGGCAAGGCGCGCCTGGTGCTCAAGTTCCCGATGATCGGCGGCTTCGTCCCGCTGGGGGCGAAGCGGGCAGACGGCACGCCCCACCCCCATGCCGGCACGGGCTTCGGCCTCTGCCAGGCCATCTCGTTCCCCATCAACGACAAGGGGCACTTCAGTTGGAGCGACAAGTTCGTCCATCGCTGCGAGGTGCACCAGTTCACCTACGACGGCCGGCGCTTCGGGTCGGTACGCTCCGCATCGGGTCTGGAGCAGCCCTACCCCATGGCCGGGGCGTGGCGGATCAGCGCGCCCGGGATCACCAACGCCATCCCCGACGGGGATGACCTGCTCCTGGCCGTGTCCGCCAGCAGCGACACCGGACAGGCCGCCGGTGTGTCCCGCTGGCAGCGCGTGGGGGCCACATGGCAGTTTGCCGCGTTCTCGCCCGTGACGCCGTCGGGCATGGGCTGGGCCGAGCCGTCGCTGGTGCGGGACCGCGACGGGGCGCTGCTGTTCAGCGCGCGGGGCTCGGGCAACGAGCGGCTGGCCCAGGTTCAGGTCTGGCGCCAGCAGGGCGACGGCCCGCAGTGGCGCCTGGTGGTCAGCACCCCCGATGTCCGCGTCTGGCACAAGCAGCAGGAGGGCCCCGAGTGGGGCTCCGTGCTCTGCCTCCCCAACGCTCACAGCCCCGGCCCCATCTCGATTGGCTGCGCCGCCGATGGCACGCCCTACATCGCCGCCAACCAACCCGGCAGCGGGCGGCAGACGCTATGCCTGTGGCCGCTGAACGCCGCGCGCATGGATCTGGACAAGCCGCTGGTCGCCCGCCCCGCCCGCGAGGCCTTCGGTCCGGCTCCCGGCGGCGGGGTCTGGCTGGTGGATCACCCGTCGGGGGCGGTGCTGCGGCTGGCAGACGGCCGCTGGCACGGCGTGGTGGCCTACCGGGTCCTGGCCAGCGGCGAGCACAAGGGCGCCGCTCCGGCTCCCCAGACAGGCTGCTACGTCGAGGAGGTCACCTCGTCAGGGCCGGTCGTGGCGCCCTGGCGCTTCGAGTGACGCCCTGGTCCGCCTTGTGGTCTGCGGATCGCGCGCAGTTCCCAGTAGCGCGGGCGGCCTCGCCCGCGCACCGTGAGGTCAGGCAGGCGAGGCCGCCTGCCTTACTGGGTCCTGTGAGCTCGCCTGCCCTGTCAGGCAACAAGCGGCCCGGGGAGAGGACATCCACGAAGGAGACACCATGCCCAAGAACCTCGTCCTGATCATCACCGACACCTTCCGGTACGACAACCTGGGCGCCCGCGCGCCACGGCCGGTGCGCACGCCCGAACTCGACCGCTTCGCCGCCGACCGCGCCACGGCCATTGAGGGCTTCTACACGGGGAGCTTCCCCACCATCCCCCACCGCGCGGATGTCGCCACCGGCGTCCTGGGGTGGCCGCACTACGGCTGGCAGCCCATTGATGTCAGCGGCCCCAACCACATCGCGGCGCTGCTGCGGCCGCACGGGTACGCCACCCAGCTCATCTGCGACTGCCCGCACCTGTTCAACGCCCGCTTCCAGCACGCCTTCGACGCCGCGTTCCAGCACCGCGGCCAGGAGGCCGACCGCCCTCTGCTGCGCCTCAATGACCCGATCCCCACGGTCGTGTCCCGCGACAAGACCCGCCTGCGCCCGGACTTCCGCGGGCACACGCTGGTGGACATACACCGCTGGGTGAACCGCTACCCGGAAGGCGAGGCCGACACCTTCCCCGCCAAGACCGGCAGCACGGCGATGCGGTGGCTGGAAGAGAACTCGGAGGCGGGGCCGTTCTTCCTGTGGGTGGACTTCTTCGACCCGCACGAGCCCTGGGACGTCCCTGAGTACCTCGTGCGCCGCTATGACCCGGACTACGCCGGCCCGCCGATGCTGCACCCCAACTACGGTCCGGCGTCTGCCTACACCGAGGCCGAGCTGCACAACCTGTGGGCCCACTACGCCGCCGAGGCGGAGCTGGTGGACCGCTGGGTCGGGCGGGTGCTGCAGAAGCTCGACGACCTGCAGCTCTGGGACGACACCATCGTGGCCGTGACCAGCGACCACGGCATGTCCCTGGGTGAGCACCAGCGCACCGGCAAGTCCAACATCAACGACGCCGATGAGCGCTACTGGCCCATCTACCCCGAGATCGGGCACGTGCCGTTCCTGCTGGCCGGGGGCGACGTGCCGCGCGGGCAGAGCCTCGACCTGTTCGCCCAGCCGGTGGATATCATCCCCACGCTCAGCGAACTGGCCGGCATCGCCATCGAGGCCCCCAGGCCGCTCGAAGGGCGCTCGTTCGCCGGGGCCGTGCGGACGGGCCGGGCCAACCACCGCGACGCCGCCATCAGCGGCTGCTTCCTGCAGGCGCCCGCGGGTGCTCCGCCCCGCAAGGCCCCGACCCCCTTTGTGACCACGCAGCAGTGGGGCTACGCGCCGGTGGGGGCCACCGGTCACCCGGAGCTATACGACCTGTCCGCTGACCCGCTGGCCGGCGAGGACCTCGCCGCCGACCACCCGGACGTCTGCGCCGAGATGCACGCCCTGTTGCTGGACCACCTCGCGGCTCACAACGCCTCGGAGGCGTGCCTGGACCTCTGGCGCAGCGCCTCGGGCGAGGGTGGCCCGGGCAAGTGGGCGCTGGACTACACCTAGCACTGAGTTGCATAGGTTCGCGCATTGGCGGAGAAAGGTCGTGGGTGTCGCGTCGTGTGCGACGGGCCCCACGACCAGCGGTGGGGCCGCCGCTCGGAGACCGCTGCGCGTCCTCGCCGCGACACCCACCGCCC
>JAJFUB010000117.1 GCA_021372615.1 bacterium
AGCGCGGCGGCCTCTTCCAGGCCGGCGTACTTGATGGCGCCCTGGCTGACCTGCAGGAAGACCGGGGCCTCCTTGGCTTCGCAGGCGTCAATGACGGCCTTGACGGACTCGAGGTTATTGGCGTTGAACGCGCCGACAGCGTAGCCGCCCTCGAGGGCGGGCTGAAGCAGTTCAAAACCGGTTACGAGCGGCATGGTGAAGTCTCCTTCTCAAGTAGCGGTACCCCGGGAACGCCGAGGTGTTGTGGGACCAGATGTGGGGTAGGAGCAGTCACCGGGCCGCGAGTACCGGCGGATGCGACGACAGGGGCGGCGATGAATGCGGGGGCGGGGCGGAGCGGCAGTGCGTGTCATTGGCGGCCCGGTGACGGCTCCCACCAATCGCGTATCTTAGTATATTGAACATACCAAGTCAACTTCTCTCCTCAACGCCTCCCGGGCCTCCACAGCCTCCCCGGGCGCCCCCGTGCACCCACGATCACCGGCCCGCGCGGCAGGTCGTGCCGGGGCCGGCGATGAAGGTGATTCGGGTACCCACCATGCGCAGGGTCATCCCTCTCCCCGCCTCTCTGTGGACCATCGCCGCGCTACTCGTGCTGGTGGTGCTCTTCTACCGCGACTGTACCCCCCGCAGCCCCAATGACGGGTCGCACTGGGCCCTGGCCCGGGCGTTGGCGTATGACCACACCACGACTGTGGACGCCCAGTACTCGTATACGGGGGGCGTGGACGTCTCCTACTGCCGCGGCCACTACTACAGCGACCGCGCGCCGGGCACCGGGCTCCTGGGTGCGCTGTTCCTGTACCTGCGGCTGCCGCTGGGGGGCGTCCCCGCGCTGGGCGCGCTGGTGGCGGTGCTCTGCTCCGGTCTGATTGTCCGGCGGTGGTGTGGCCTGTGGCCCAGTCTCCTGACGGCGGCGGCGGTGGCCTTCGCGACCCTCATCTGGCGCTACAGCCACCAGTTCTTCTCCCATGCCCCGGCAGCCGGGCATGTGATGGCCGCCACGTATCTGGCCCTGGTGGTCGCAGACCGGCCGCGGCCGGAGCGCTGGCGGGTGCTCCTGTGTGGCTGGGTCGTGGGCTATGCCATGTTGGTGGAGTACCAGCTTCTCTTGCTGACGCCGCTGCTGGGGGGCTACGTGCTGGTGCGCCGGTGGCGGCGCGACCGGTGGGTGGTCTGGCGCGTCCTGTGGCCGGGGCTGGTGACGTGGGCCGTGGCGGCCGGGCTGCTGGCGCTGTACCAGCATGTGAGCTTCGGGTCGCCCTGGCATACGTCGTATGCCTACCGCCTCGGCTGGCATGAGGGCCAGGCCTTCGAGGGCAACATCCTCACCGGCCTGCAGGGGCTGTTGGCGGGTATGGACACCCATCCGCCGGGCTTGCTCACCCTGTCGCCGGTGCTCTGGCTGGCCCTCTGGGGCGCGTTCCTGATGCGCCGGCACCGCCGTTGGCCGGAGATCGCCTGCTGTCTGGGCGTGTTCGTCGCGGTGCTGCTCGTGCTCGCTCACCACCCCAGCTGGAATGGCGCCACCACGCAGGACACGCGCTATCTCGTGTGCATCGTCGGCCTGGCCATGCTGCCGCTGGGGCTGTGGATCGAGCGCTATCTGCTGGTCCCCCGCGAGGCGTGGGCGCGTCTGTGCTACGAGGGGCTGTTCTACATGCTCCTGCTGGTGAGCATCGGCCTGAACTGCCACGGCCTGTTCTACAAGTACACCTTCACCACAGGTCTCCCGGGCTTCCCGGCTCTCGTCTCATTCGACCCGGGCGAGCTGCTCTTCGGCGTGGTGGCCGGGACGCCCTTCGACCGCATCTTCTGGCTGTTCCTGGCCTTCGGCGCGGGGGCCGTGCTGGCCCACGCCCTGTGGGAAGCCGTGCGGCGGGCGAGGACTAAGCGGTCCACCTCGCCTCAGGACTCCTCGGCGGACGACTGAGCGGCGGCGTCCTCCTCATCCAGTTCCGGTCGCTCCCCCAGCTCGAGCAGCTCCGCCACTTCGTCCCGCCCCGGCAGCCCGGGGATCGCGCCCTGCGCCGTCGCGGTCAACGCCGCGGTCGCATTGGCGAAGCGGAAGATCGCCCGCAGGGCCGCTTCGTCCAGGTCGGTGATGTCCTCGCCGGATTCCAGCACCTGCACCAGCGTGGCCGCCACGAAGGCATCGCCACAGCCGGTGGTGTCCAGTACCGGCACCCGGAAGGCTGGCAAGTCAAAGACGAAGTCCCCGTTGCACACGCTGCAGCCTGCCGGCCCGCGCGTGACTGCGACCACCGCCGGCCCCAGTTCCCACAGGGCCTGTATCCCCTGGTCGAGGTCCTCGATCCCGGTGAGGAAGGTCATCTCCTCCTCGCTCACCTTCAGGAAGTCGCACTGGGGGATGACCTCATGGATGGCCTCATACGCATCATCCAGGCTGCGCCACAGCGGCGGGCGCAGGTTGGGGTCGAGGCTGACCAGCAGCCCCTCGTCCAGCGCGTGCTGGAGCGCCGCCAGCGTGGCCGTCCGCGCCGGCTCGTTGATGAGCGTGATCGAGCCAAAGTGGAAGATGCTCCCCGCGGCGATGTACTCCATGTCGGCATCGGACAACTTCAGCATCTGGTCGGCGCTCTGCTTGACGTGGAAGGCGAACTCGGGCACGCCATGGTCGTCGAGCGCCACGAAGGCGAGCTGGGTGGCGTAGTCGGGGTCCAGGCGGAAGCACTCCAGGTCCACGCCAGCATCAAAGAGCGTCTGGCGCAGGAACTCGCCAAACGAGTCCTGTCCCACGCGGGCGAGGAGCCCGGCCTCGGCGCCGAGAATGGCGCAGCCGGCCGCGACATTGGTCGGCGCGCCCCCGGCGGCCTTCTCAAAGCCAGGCGACTGGACCAGGTTGAGCCCATGGGCGGTGGACACCATGTCCACCAATGCTTCGCCGAGGCAGATGATGTCAGGCATGTCGGTCTACTCCAGGATCAGGGTTGGGGCAGTCCTTCGCCTACCGGAGCCGAATCCCTTCTGGCGGCAGGCGGACGGCACGCCCGCGTCGAAGTAGGGAAGCGATAGTGATTCACAGGTAGCGGGAGGGGTATCGCGATGTTCGGCTCCAGACTGGTCTCCCTGACGGTGCTGTGCGCCCTGGCCCTGCTGGCGGCCAGTGGCTGCGGTGGGGGCGGCGGCGCGGCCTCGTGGCTGACGACTCTCAACGGCAACACCCTTCAGATCTCTCGCGGTAGCGGCGTGGACTACCCGCAATACGGCGCGCTGCACCTGAACAGCGGCTACCTGCGCCTCGTGCCCAGCCGCACCTCGGGCTGGGGCACCTCCGTCGTGCTGCTGCCGTCGCTGTGGACGGGCGGCACGTACCACCAGGGGGCCGCGATCACGGCGACGCCAACCACGGACGGCGATGACCTGCTCATCGCCTTCGCCGGGGCCATCGCCGGCCTGCAGGTGCAGGGCCAGGTGCGGCTGTCGCCACCGTCCGGGGGCGCCATCCGGGCCGTGGTGAACGTCACGGCGACCGGCACGGTGGCGCTGGACGCCGGCCGGCCCGGCGAGGCCTTCAAGCCGGTCATGCTCTCCTCGATGCACCTCTCCCCGACCGTGTGGGACACGCAGGCCGCCACCATCGGCAGCCAGGCCTACCCTCTCCCGACCGAGGGCTGGGTGCTGCAGCCGCCGGTTACCGAGAGCCTGTTCGGCCTGACAGGCGGCACCTCGACCTGGAAGACCAACGCGCCCACGGTCGAGATCACGCTGGACCGGGACCTACCGATCACCGGTTGGGTGACCGACACCGACGACCCCAACGACGACAACGTAGGCTTCTGGGCCGCGAGCGACACGGTGCTGGCGAGCTGGAGCTACACGATTGTGGCGAGGTAGGGCACACGGGGCGACTGTCGGACGCGCGGTTGGCTCGGGATGGCAGTCCGTTAGCCGTTCCAGGCGTCAGCTAGCTTGGCGGATTCGCGCCAACTTCCGCCTTGAGCAACAAGGGGGCGTACGCGACCCGCGATGTAGTGGAAGACGACGACGCTGGGGTCAAGCTGCGACGGCAGTGCTCCGGCGAACGCCAGCGCCGGGAGCACCTCGGGCGCGCTCGACCCGACGGGCACCAGCGCTGCAAGCTGCTGGAGCTGATCGGGGTTGCTCACGATCTGCCGTAGCTTGCGGTAGTCAGCTCGTGAGAAGAGCGGCTTGCTTTCCACAACCAGGACATGGCCTGACTTCACTGCGACAACGTCAGGCACGACATCGCCCTCTCCCCGATTGCCGGCGCTGCGCAATCTGAACCCGCCCTGAGTTCCTGGGTGGTGGGCTGCGATGATCTGCCACCCTCGCGCCTCGAGCCAGTCACAGACGGCTTCGGTTATCGTCTCCTCCCGCACTGCGCTCACAGAAGGATACCGTCCGCGAATACGACCATGTCAGCGAACGAGCAGATGGTGCGCATCTCCTTCTGTTTGGTGTAGCGACAGCCTTCCCTTAGGTGCAGGTTGTAGTACCTATCGCCCTGCCGGATCTCATCTTCCTCCATTTGGAGGGGGCAGTTTGCGCGGTGGTAGCGTTGGGCCTTGTCCACGACCTGGGAGATCGAGGCTCTGGGGAAGGAGATGATGAGGTTGCTGTGGCGGTGCTGGGTGGTGGGGCCGTTCCGGCATGTGAGGTAGTCCACTGCCACGAGCGCTCCAGCGTAGGGGTCGGCGCGAAAGGTGCGGGAGTCCGTCGTGTAGATGATGCTGGCTTCCCTCGACTGCATGAGGTCGGGCAGTGACTCCAGATCGACGTCGGTGATCCTCCTGATCCGCCTCAGGAGACCGGAGGTAGGAACCCGTTCGCAGGAGGTCAGGGGAGACCACGGCCCGTCGTGCCCACCTCGTTCGTGGTATAGGCTCCAGTTCTGGGCTTCCCGTGTCGCGAAGAACTCAGTAAAGACCAACTCGGAGAACGGCCGGTTCTGACGGTAGCACGCTATCGCGAGGTCCGCAAACTGCCGCAGGGCTACGACTTCGGGGTGCCGCGCTGGCGGCAAGCAGGAGCGCGCGGACTCGGACAGCAGGTACCCCTGCTGCGGGTGTCCCGTCTCGCGGTCCGCCGGCCACAGGAACGGGAGAGCCGGAACGTTGTGAAAGCGCGACACCTGCACAAGAGCTCGCAGAATCAGGGGGTTGAACTGGTCCCAGCGTCCGGCCTCGGTGCCACGAGTAACCCACTTCCGCTGCGGGAACAGATAGGCGAAGGGGGTGCCTTGTGCGGCGGCGGCGACGATCCGGGCAAAACGCTGGAAGGCATCATGCCCCGTGGGGGCCTCGGCGGATATCTCGACCCCGAACACGGGTCGCAGAGGGTCACCGGCAGCGACGATAACGTCCGGCTTGTCCAGGTACAGCATCTGCTGGACGAAAGCAGGATTGTCGGGGAACAGCCGGTCGTTCGGAAGGATCGGCCGAACGTCGGTTCCCCTTGGAAGGCTTGTATGCCGGATCAGGTACTTCGCTTCAGTCTCGCTCTCGCCATAGAACACGACGAAAGTCTCATCAGCCATCTCCCCCTATACCTCCTGAATGAGCTTCAACTCCTGGGAGCTTAGCTGCGTCTCGGCCAAGTCGCAGAACTCCTCGCTGATCTCATAACCAATCCCGTGTCGCCCCAAGTTGCGCGCGGCCACGAGCGTTGTCCCCGTCCCCAGGAACGGATCGAGAACGGTCTCTCCTCTGTAGCTGTACAGGAGGATCAGTCGTTCGGGAATGGCCAGAGGGAAGGGGGCTGGATGGCCCTTCGTCATGGAGACAGGCAGCTCCCAGACACTCCATGCGACGCGCTTGATGAACTCTTCACTTAGTGGCTCGCGGGCCGGGGGCTCGAACTCCCCCTCCTTCTGGAGCACGAGGATGTACTCGTGTTGGATATTGATGTTGGCCGAGCACGGGTACGGCTTGGTCTTCAGGAACTGGGTCGTGCCCCGCTGCCACAGGCCCTGTGTGCCCTTAGGCTTGACCCAGATGATCTCCTTCTTGAAGCTGAAGCCAAGGCTCTCGAAGATGCGGATGCAGTCCGCGGGGATGTGCTTCATGTCGCCATCGGATACGCGTGTGCCGACTACCCAGCACATGAACCGCCCGGGGGCGAGGACCCGGTGGCATTCCTCACCAACCAGACGTAGCTGCTCCAAGTAGTCGGCATAGGACTGCCCCAGCCCAATCTGGGCCTCATGCCTGTAGTTCTTGATGTCCCAGTACGGGGGGCTGGTGACAATGAGGGCCACCGAGCCGTCACCCAGCGTGCCCATGCTGCGCGCGTCGCCGTGGTAGATCCGGACACCATTCTGTTCATACACGAGCTGCTCTGGCATCAATCTGTCGGTTCCGCCCTTCTGGACCATCTGGAGGTATTGTCCCTGCTAGCCCGGAAAATGTCAAAGACCAAATCGCCCCCGGAGAGGAAGTGCACACCATGCGCGTTGCCCTCAACACCGTGACTCTCGGTCGTGAGATAGACCCCGTCGAGGCGCTGCAGGTGTCCGCCGACGCGGGCTTTGCCAGTGTGGGGGTGTGGTACAGCACCCTCGACGCCCTGCAGCAGCGAGTGGGTTCGCTGGATGACCTGCAGCAGTTCAGCGCGCTGCGGCTGGAGGAGATGTGCTACCTGGGCGGGTGGATGTGGGCTACGGGCGAAGCGCGCGACCAGGCGCTGCAGGCCGCTGAAGACCGCGCCGCCATGGCCGCCGACATCGGCTGCCCCGTCGTCATCGCCTGCGCCTCGGGCGGGACAGGCTGCCCCGACCAGGCGGCCGAGGACTTCCGCGCCATTGCCGACATCGGCGCCAAGTACGGCGTCGTCATGGCCCTGGAGTACATCGGCGCCTTCGAGCAGTACCATGACATCAAGTCTGGTCTGCAGCTCGTGCGCGCGGCCGACCACCCCAATGCCAAGCTGCTCATTGATATCTTCCACAGCTTCCGCGGCGGCACGGTCGTCGCGGACTTCAAGCTGCCGCGGGGCGAGGAGGTCGGCTGCGTCCACCTCAATGACGTGCCCGCCGGGGACATCATGCAGATGAACGACAGCCACCGCGTCCTGCCCGGCCGGGGCGTGCTGCCTTTGCGCGAGGCGCTGGGCTACCTGGGCGACAACGGCTACGCGGGCGCGCTGTCGGTCGAGCTGTTCAACCAGGACCTGTGGGCCCTGCCCCCCGCCGAGATCGCCGCGCAAGTCAAGGCCGCTACCGACGAATTGATGAGGTGACGTCCATGAGGCGCTTCGCGTGCCGCAGCCTGGCGTTGCTGGGAGTGATGCTCATGACCACGGTGTGGGCGGAGGCGCAGATCGTCAATGGCGGCTTCGAGGAAGTCGGGGACGACGGCAAGCCCGCCGGCTGGATCGTCGTGCCGCCCTTCCAGGCAGCGGCTGTCACCGACGGGCGACCGCACTCGGGGCAGCGCGCCATGCGCCTGGTCGGCGACGGCGCCAGTCATGCCTGGCGGCACGAGCTGCCCGCCCTGCCCACGCGCGTCTACCGCGCCACCGGCTGGTTCCGCGCGCAGGGCGTGAAGCTGGGCCAGGGCGACGAGAAGGACTTCGCCCGCTTCTACTTCCACATCCACTACAAGGACCGCCCCTACACCGACGCCAGCCAGGTCTACATGGACCTGCCGGTTGGGACGTATGACTGGCGACGCCTCTCCGTGCGGCTGGTGCCGCAGGTGCAGTGGCCCATCGAGAAGGTGTGGGTCACGGTGGTCGGGCAGTTCCGCAGCGGCACGCTCGACTGCGACGACCTCGAGTTCGCCCCGGTGCAGGGCGGCACGGGCGCCTCGGCGCTGGAGTGGGCCCAGGGGGCCCAGCCCCTCGTGCTCTCGGACATGAGCCAGTGCACACCCGCGGCGGCGCTGACCACGACCACACGCCTCAAGCAGTGGAAGCTGGTGCCGTACGAGGCGGGGAGCCTCACCGGGAAGATGATCTGGGCGCCGTCGGAGAGCCAGGCGCCTGAGCTGACGCTGCCGCTGGGCGTGAAGGGGTGGCACGCGGTCTACGTGGGCCTGGCCGACCCGGCGTCTGTCGGGTGCCAGGCGCTGCTGCGGCTGACCCGCGATCCCGCGCCGACGCCGCGCTCGCGCACCATGGGCGCAGTCGAGGAGGCGTTCTTCAAGGCCGCGGACCTCACCGGCCAGAGCCTGCACCTCAGCCGCCACCCCCTCGGTCCTGGCTGCGGTGTCGCCTATGTCAAGCTGGTGCCGCTGACGCCCGAGGAGGTGCAGACCCTCCAGTCCCGTCGCAGCGATGCCTCGCGCCGCACGCTCGTGACGACCATTGATGGCTTTAGCTTCATCTACTCCCGCCGGTGCACCACCCGCGAGGACCTGCGCCGCGAGGTTGAGGTCTACCGCGATACCGACTTCGGCACGCTCATCCTGCAGCCGGGCGGCGCGGACATGACCAACTACCCCTCGCGCGTCGGCGAAATGGCCGGGCAGACACTGGAGGTCTTCGGCCGCACCGGCGACCGCCAGTACGCCGAGGCCATCCGGGAGCTGGCCCGGCAGCAGATCAACCCCACGCAGGTGATGATCGGGGGGGCCCATGACGCCGGCCTGAAGGTGCATATCGCCATCCGCCCTGGCGCCTGGGAGCACAGCCCGCCCCTCGATGACTTCTTCACCAGCCGCTTCTACCGCGAGCACCCCCAGTGGCGCTGCGTGGATCGTGACGGCACCCCGGTCTCGCGGATGAGCTACGCCGTGCCCGAGGTGCGCGCTCACCTGGTGGACGTCCTGCGCGAGGCGGTGGGCTTCGGGGCGGACGGCGCGTGTGTGCTATATGTGCGTGGCGCCCCCTTCGTGCTGTACGAGAAGCCCTTTGCCGACCTGTTCCAGAAGCGCTACAACGCCGACGTGCAAACGGTGGACGAGAATGACCCGAGGGTCCTCGCCCTGCGGGCCGAGATCATGACCGGCTTCATGCGCGAGATCCGCACGATGCTCGATGGGGAGGGCCGCAAGCGCGGGACGCGGCTGGCCCTCAGCGCCATGGTGCTGGCCAACGAGGCCGACAACCTCAAGTTCGGGCTGGACCTGCGACAATGGGTCAAGGACGGCCTGGTAGATCTCGTCATGCCCTACCTGCACGCGGGCGGCGGGGCCGCCAAGGAGTACGACATGGCCTTCTTCAGGGAGGTCTGCGGCGCCGCCAAGGTCCCGGTCAAGCCCACCTTCATCGGCTGGAGCACGCCGGATGTGCCGAGCGTCCTGCGCCAGGCGGTCGCGCTGTACGACCAGGGAGCTGACGGCCTGACCTTCTGGGACGGCAACTCCGGCGATGAGAACACTGCGCGCTGGTGTACGCTCACCCGCCTGGGCAACGTCGAGGATGCACGCCGCATGAGCGAGGACGCCCCGCCCACGCCGGTGTGGCTCCGCTTCCACCGCCTCGGCGAGGTCATCGTGGACGGCAAGTACAGCCCGAACTGGGGGTACTGATGGTAACGCCCCTCTGTAGGGCGGGGGCTTGTACCCCGCCCCGCGTGGCACGAAGCGAACGACTGGGCGGGGTACAAGCCCCCGCCCTACAGGGCCGCCACTGTGTGCTGCTGCTGTGCCTCGCGGCCACCGTTGCTATGGCGGCGCCGGCCGCGCACCCGCTCTATGAGCCGTCTTCGCCGGCGACGACCAGTCTGGGGGAGAACCTGTTCCTCAAGGCGAAGGTCACCTCGTCACCGCACTGGGACGGCTGCGTGGCCGCGAACGCGGTGGATGGCCGACACGACGCGCCCTCGCCGCACTGGGCCGCCGAGAACGTCCCGGTGTGGCTTACCGTGGAACTTGCCGAGCCCCGCGACCTCAACCTCATCCGCCTTTGGACCTTCTGGGACCATCGCCGTGTGTACCAGTACTTTGTCGAGGGCTCCCTCGATGGTGTGAACTGGACGGTGCTCGGCGACAAGCGCGCGAACACCACGCCCCAGACCGAGGCCGGTGAGACGTTCCTCTTCCCCACACTCAAGGTCAAGTACGTCCGCACCACCTTCACCAGCAACTCCGTCGGCAACGTCACCGGCGGGCACATCGTGGAGATCGAGGGCTATCGGCTGACCGCCGAGCAGACGGCGGCCTACACCGCCCGGGAGCAGCCGTGGGCCAACTGGCCCGCCGGGCTGGTGGGATACGTGGGGTCGGTGGACTCGCGCTACGCGCGCGACCTGCCGATGCAGGATGAGGAGCGCTCGGCGATCGCCCGCGAGCACAGCCGCGCATGGTCTGCCGTGGCATGGCGCGGCGAGCGCGTGCACGGACAGGTCGTCCTCTCCTCCCGCACGGGAGCGCGGCAAGTGCGCTTCCGGCCCTGCGAACTGAAGAGCGACGACGGCGCCGTCGTCCCCGCCGCCTGCGTCCAGCCGCGCTTCGTGCGCTACGTGCTGGCCGATGGCAAGCTCATGCCCGACATCCTCGACACGCTCGACCGGCTCGATATGCCGGCACAGACGTCGCGCCCTGTGTGGCTGACGGTGGACGTGCCGCCGGACGCACGGCCGGGCCGCTACAACGGCATGCTTGAGGTCGTCGCCGCCGACCGGCAGAGCGTGCAGTTCGGCCTGTCACTGGAGGTGCTCCCGGCGGTCCTGCCGCCGCCCGCACAGTGGCGGTTTCGCCTCGACCTGTGGCAGAACCCCTTTGCCGTGGCGCGGTATCACGATGTGCGCTTGTGGTCGGAGGAGCACCTGAAGCTGCTGGAGCCGCACCTCCGTCTCCTCGCAGAGGCGGGGCAGAAGTGCATCACCACCAGCATCATCCACCGTCCATGGGGCACGCAGACCTACGACCCGTATGACAGCATGATCCAGTGGATCCGCAAGCCCGACGGCACGTGGCGCTATGACTACACCGCCTTCGACACCTATGTCGCCCTCGCCATGCGCTGCGGCATCACCGACGCGATCAACTGCTACACGGTCGCGCCGCCGCGTGTGCTCGACGAAGCCACCGGCGAGTACACGCCCAGCGGTCTGTCGCTGCAGGACACGTGGCGTCCGTTCCTGGCCGACTTCACTGCTCACCTGAGGCAGAAGGGCTGGCTGGGGAAGACGGCGCTGGCGATGGACGAGTGGCCGCTGGACCGGATGCTGCCGATGATCGCGTTCCTCCGCCAGACTGCGCCCGAGCTGAAGATCGCGCTGGCCGGCGGCAACCACCCCGAGCTGGCCGACAAGATTGACGACTGGTGTGTGTTCATCACCCCGCCGCTGGACCCGGCGCTCGCCCGGCAGCGCGCCGCCAAGGGCCTTCCCACGACGACCTACGTCTGTTGCGGACCGGGGCGCCCGAACACCTTCACGTTCTCACCGCCCGCCGAGGCGACATGGCTGGGCTGGTACTGTGCCGCGCAGGGCTACTCGGGTCTGTTGCGGTGGGCCTACGATAGCTGGACCCAGGACCCGCTGCACGACACGAGCTACGTGACCTGGCCGGCCGGCGATTGCTTCCTCGTCTACCCGGGCGCGCGCAGCTCCATCCGCTTCGAGCGCCTGCGGGAGGGCATCGCCGACTTCGAGAAGATCAGGATCGTGCGTGAGAAGCTGGCCGCCTCCCAGGACCCGGCGGCGGAGCAGGCGGTGGCCGCGCTGAACCAGACTCTCGTCGGCTTCACCTATGCGAAGGTCCAGACGGAGCCCGCCGCGATGCCGGTCAGTGAGGGGAAGAAGACACTGGAGGCGGCCAGCCGCCTCCTGCGTTAGCTCTCGGTGGATAGGGGGCGATCACCATGCGGTCAGGCGCCGTTGTCGTCGTCCTCCTGTGTCTGGCGGGGACTGGCCATGCCGACGACTGGCCGGGCTTCCGCGGCGTTGAGCGCCAGAACGTCGCCCCTGGGAGCGCCGGCCTGGAGGCGGCCTATCCGTTGCACTGGTCCCGCACCCAGAACGTTCGCTGGCGCACTCCCCTCCCCGGCGAAGGACACTCCTCCCCCATCGTCGTCGGCGACGCCGTCTTCCTCAGCTACGCCATCGAGCAGCCCCAACCCGCGCACATGCTGACCGGCGTGCGCGTGGGCCTCCTGGTCGTGGCCTGGGCGCTGCTGGCCACGGCGCTGTGGACGGTGGCGGCCCGCTGTCGCGAGGACCTCTCGCTGCGGGGGCTGCTGTCGCTGGCGGGCCTGGTCGCCCTGGCCGCGGCCATGGCCCTGCTGGTGATGTACGGCGAGAACGTACTCACCTTCGACCGCGCCCTGGAGCGCGGCTGGATGGCCGCCGTGCTGTCGCTCGTGCTGGCGCTGGTGCTGGTCATCTCCACGGGCGGCGCCCGGAAGGTGGCGGGCGAGGAGTCATGCCGCCGGGCAGGGGGGCAGCAACTCTGGGCGGCCGTCGGCCTGGTCTTGCTGTCGGGCGTGGCCTATCTCGTCGTGCCCGACCGCGCCCATGCCTTCGACTATGGCCCGCTGCACCCCAAGTCGCTCTTCCTGTTCGGGGTGGTGGTTCTGCCGCTGTTCCTGGGGCTGACGCTGGGGGCGCTGAGCCTGCGGCGGCTGCGACCGGGCCTGGCGCTGACGCTGGGCCTGCCCGGCGTGCTGCTCATGGCCGTGGGGGTGACAGTGCTCATCCTGGCGGTCCTGCGGGCGCAGCACAACACGCGCGGTACAGTCAGTACCTCTTCCCCGTATGTCCCGCATCTGCCATGGTGGCTGCCGGCGGGGCTGCTGGTGCTGGCGGCGTTGCTGCTCCTGCTGCGCCGCGTCTGGCCGCGCGCCCTGGTCGTCAATCTGTTGTCCGTGCTGTCGCTCGTGGGCTTCATGCTCGTGGGGCTGGGCTTCGGGCTGGAGCGGCTCATCGCGCGCACGCCCTACCTGGTCTATGTCATCGGCCAGCCGTACTACCACCCGATCGTCGCGCCGTGGGTGTCGCTCATCTTCGCCGGGGCCACCATCCTGGCCCTGGCCGCCGCCATGACAGTCGTGCGCTTTCGTGCGTCGGGCGCAGGCGTCCCCTTCGGTGCCCTGCCCGCGCTGCTGGCCGTGCTGCTCGGCGCGGGGTGCTTTGCGTACGTGCTGTGGGTGCCGCGCGACCGCATGTTCGCGCGAGGAGTCATCTGCCTGGACCGCGATAGCGGCGCCGTGCGCTGGCAGACCCTCGGCCTGCTTGCCGCGCGCGGCATTATGCACTCGGACAACTCCGCTGCCACCCCGACCCCGGTCAGCGACGGCCGTCGAGTCTTCGCCTACTTCGGCACGGCCGGGGTCATGGCCGTGGACCGTGACGGTCGTCTGCTGTGGACCTACCGCCAACTGCCCTTCCTGTCAACCGAGGGTGTCGCCGGCTCGCCCGTTCTGTGGAAGGACTCGCTGCTCATCCTGAGCGAGTCGCAGGCCGGTCAGTGGCTGGTGGCCCTCGACGCGGCGACCGGCCGCCTGCGCTGGCGCACGCGGCGCACCCAGAAGATGCACATGTATGCCGGCAACTGCCGCACCCCGCTCCTCTGGCCCGTCCGCGGTCGGCCCACGGTGCTGGTCTGGGGCCTGGAGGACCTCAGCGGGTACGACCCGGACACCGGCCGCGAGCTGTGGACCCACGAGATCACCGGCTTCGGCAGCAGCACCAACCCGGTGGACTGCCCGGTGGCCGACGCGGAGCGTGTCTACCTGGCGGGCCCGACCCAGACGGTGGCCGTCGCGCTGGACAGGCTGGGGAGGCCCGGTTCGCCCATCGTCTGGACGACGCCGCACATGGATGGCCCGCAGTGCGCCACCCCGGTGCTGCACCGGGGCCTGCTGCTCATGGTCTCCGACACGGGCACCGTCTACTGCCTCGATGCCCGCACCGGCCGGATGCTCTGGGAGCAGTCCTTCCCCCAGCAGCACTATGCCTCGCCGCTCGCCATCGGTGACTGCGTGCTCTGCACCGACACCGCGGGCAAGACGCGCCTCGTGGCCTGCGCGCGGGCCTTCCGTCTCCTGGCCACGAACGATCTGCAGGAGCCGGTCTCCGCCTCGCTGGCCCCGGTGGACGGGAGACTGTACGTGCGCACGGGGAAGGCGCTGTGGTGCCTGGCGCAACGTTAGCGCCGCATCACGCCCGGGGCAAAGCAGCGCGCACGGCCGAGGGCCGTGCGCGTTGTAGTCTGCCGGGGGAGGTCCCGACGGGTCTGTGTCAGTTGTCGAACATGGCGACCGGCCGGGCGCTCGGGGCCGCGAGCAGCCGCACCGGGCCATGGGGCTGCGCCACGGTCTGCAGCACCTCGCCTGTCTCGCGGTCTACGGTGTAGGCGCGGTACTCCTCGCCGCTCTTGCCGAACAGCAGGACGAACCGCTTGCCCGGCGCCAGCGAGTACTCGGTGACCTCGAACCCCGGGATGCTCGCCTCGACTTCGCGCGCGCCACTGAAGTGCCGGCGGGCTACGCACGTCGTGGGCTTGCCGTCTATCGGGCTGGTCCCGATCTCGAGCGTGTAGCTCCGGTTCAGGAGGAGTCCCTCAAGCGCGGGCGGACTGAACTCGGTCGGCCGGAAGGCGCCCTCCACCAGCTCGTAGTACGCCATCTCCTCGCCCTGGCGCGCCCGCATTCGCACGACGGGGTGGGAGCCGGTCAGGTAGACCTGCTGGGGCAGGCCGTCGGGCAGCGCGATGGGCTGTCCGTCAGCGGGCTGGCCCGCCGGACCGGTGATGAACCGCCAGTCGGCGCCCAGCCCGGGCCGGACCAGCGCCGCCCAGCGCTTGCCGTCGGGCGTCACGGCCGCGTCCGGGAAGTACATCCCGCGGGCTAGCCGCACGCCCTCGCCCGCCTGCTGGGGCGCCAGGTATAGCAGGTCATAGCCGGAGCGGGAGGTGCGGCGCATGGCGATGATCGAGCCGTCAGCCTGCGGGCGGAAGCTGTCCACCTCAGTCAGCAGCGTGCGCGGGTTGTCGCCGGCCAGCGCGACCTGCACCAGATTGCCGTTCATGTTGGGGTCGTTGGGGATCGGCTCGATGTACAGGGCCGAGAGCTGCCGCGCGTCCACGGGGCCGCCGTAGCGGATGACCGTATCGTTGGTGGCATACAGATAGCGCAGGTCGCGGCATACCAGCGTCAAGCGCTGGCCCTGAGTGATGGCCTTGGTGTAGACCTCGCCCGGGCGGGGGAAGCCCAGCGAGCCGTCGAGGAAGGTGGCGGCTTCGGTCTTCTCGATACGGACTTCCTCGCGCTTCACGTTCAGCCGCTTGGCCAGGTCGGCGCAGCACTTGGCGGCCATCGAGCCGGGGGTCGCGGTCTCGCCCTGGCCCTGCGCCTCACCGGAGTTGGCCAGCACCACGCGGCCCTTCATGTCGGTATGGTACTCATAGCGCCGCCCCTGGGCCAGTAGCACGATCTTGTAGCCGCCGGTGATGACCTGCGCATAGAAATGGCCGGGACGCGGTGCGCCCAGCGATGTGTCGGGCCACTCGACGCCCTCACAGGACACGACCTCGATGTCCGCGACGGTGACGTCAGCGACCTTCGCCAGCCGCTCGATGGCCTTCTGCACCGGTGCGGGGTAGTCAGCAGCGACAGCGGGACCAACAAAAGAGATGAGCGACAGAGCGAGCAAGGTGATCAGCAGCAACGGGAGATAAGCGATACGCATCATGCGCCTCCAAAGCACGGGCTCCATGGCCCAACTGGCTGCTTAGTATCCCCCGACGCCGGAATCATTCCCGACGAGCTCCTAGACTCCGCAAACGCAAGCGGCCGGGAGACGAGTTCCTCGCCTTCCGGCCGCGCAGGTGTTGTCCTCAACTAGAAAGCGTAGAGCTCACAGGGGACGATGGTGGGGTTGACGACCGCCCTGGCCTGCTCGGCCGTGTCATCTCCCGCCAACGCGCCGACGCCGCAAGAGACCGAGGGCGGACAATCCCGCGCCGAGCAACGCCAGTGTGCCCGGCTCCGGTATCGGCGGCTCAGGGTTGCCGTCATCGTACGCGTAGTAGACAGCGAAGGTGGCCGTGCCCCATGTAGCGGCAAAGAACGTTACGTTGCCGTATCCTGCCCAGGAGGAGAAGTCAACCGTGGCGTAGGGCAGATCGTAAAACACGGACTCGCCGAAGACGTAGCCGTAGGTGTAGGCATCCAGATTGGTGGTCAGCGTAGTGGAGGCCGATACGTTGCCGTCACTTCCATCAATGACGGCAAGCCCTCGCGGCGGCAGAGAGACCGACTCCGACCATGAATGGTCCGTCTCGAGCAGGACCGTGGCGGGGCTGTTCGGGTCGAAGAGTTGCGTTCCGGCAGCGACGGTCATGGTTCCGAACGCTGAGTCGGTCTCACTGTTGTTGATGAAACCACCTTGCGCCGCGGACACGTCCGTGGTGAGCTCGAACCGGATGGCCGCGAGCGCGGCGAAGGAGTGGGCATCGGGGAAGTACTTCAGCATCGGGAACGACCCCGACATCGTCTCCTCGGTTCCCGCCCTCCACGTGAAGGAGCCGCCAATGGGGGAGAACCAGATCAGGCTGGCATGGGCGCCGGAGAGGGAAACCAACACAAGCAGGGCAAACGCCAACACAAGGCACAGTCGTGTCATGACCGGCCTCCTGGCGCAGTTTGTGGCCCCCAACCACTGATTCTATGCTCAGCCTGGCCCAAATGTAAGAGATATGAGCATCGCGGTTCACTTCACCACCACATTCACCAGTCTCCCCGCCACTACCACCACTTTCACGACCGCCTTGCCCTCCATGTGCTTGACCACGTTCGGCAGGGCCAGGGCTTGCTCCTGGACCTGCGTCATGTCCGTGTCCGCCGGGACTTCCACCCTGTCGCGCACCTTGGGGGCGATGGTGGGGTTGACGACGGCCCTGGCCTGTTCGGCCGCGTCATCTCCCGGCAACGCGCCGACGCCGCAAGAGACCGAGGGCAGACAATCCCGCGCCGAGCAACGCCAGTGTGCCCGGCTCCGGTATCGGCGGCTCAGAGTTGCCGTCATCATATGCGTAGTAGACGCCGATTGTGGCCGTGCCCTGCGTCATGGTCATGAAGCTCACGTTGCCAGATCCTGTCCAGGAGGAGTAGTCAACCGTGGCGACGGGCAGAGAGAAGAAGATATCCCCGCCGAAGTCGTAGACGTACATCCCCAGATTGGTGGTCAGCGTCGCTGAGTCCGACACGTTCCCATCACTCGCAGGACCAATGAGGGTATTCGATTGCGGGGCCAGAGAGACCGACTGCGACCATGAATGGTCTGTCTCGAGTAGGACAGTGGCGGGACTGCTCGGGTCGAAGAGCTGCATGCCGGCAGCGACCGTCATGATCCCGAGCGCTGAGTCGGTCTCACTGTAGTTCATGACAGCAGCTGCTTGCTGCGACGCGTCCGTGGTGAGCTCGAACCGAATGGCCGCGAGCGCGGCGCCGGCGTGCGCCGCGGGGTCGTATTTCGGCACCCACGCCGACCCCGACATCGTCCCGTCAGTTCCCGCGTTCCACGAGCCGCCGCCGCTACAGGCGGGGAACCAGATCAGGCTGGCATGGGCGGCGGAGAGGGAAACCAACACAAGCAGGGCAAACGCCGATACAAGGCACAGTCGTGTCATGACCGGCCTCCGGGGGCGATTGTTGGTACCCGCTGACTGATTCTATGCCCAGCTTAGCCGGAATGCAAGAGACATGAGCATGGTGATTCACTTCACCACCACGTTCACCAGTTTGCCCGGCACCGCGATCACCTTGACGACCTGCTTGCCCTCCGTGTGCTTGACGACGTTCGGCAGCGTCAGCGCCTGCTCCTGGACCTGCGCCATGTCCGTGTCCGCCGGGACCTCCACCTTGTCGCGCACCTTGCCGTTCACTTGCACCACGATTGTGATTGTGTCCTGGCTCGCCGCCAGCGCCTCGTCAGCCTCGGGCCACGGGTGCCGGTACAGGAAGCCCTCCTGGCCCAGGCCCTCCCACATCTCGTCGGCGATGTGTGGGGCGATCGGCGCCAGCGTCAGCACCAGGCACTCGAGGGCCTCGTCCAGCGCCGCCGACCGCTCGCCTGCGGGCAGCGCGTTGGATACCTCGTACATGCCGTTGACCCATTCCATCAGGGCTGCCACGGCCGTGTTGAAGGCGAAGTCCTCGATGTCCGCGCCGACCTTCAGTACCGTGCGATGCGTCTTGCGGCGCAACTCCAGTTCCGCGCCCGCAACGTCCGCGACCGCCGTGCGCCAGGACTGCGGGTCGAAGCCCTCGGCATGGCGCGCCACCAGCCGCCACACTCTTCCGAGGAACCGCAGGCAGCCGCGAATGCCCTCATCGCTCCACTGTACGGTGTCCTCAAAGGGCACCACGAACATCTCGTACACGCGCAGAGCGTCGGCGCCGTAGTTCTCCGCCGCTTCGTCGGGCGTGACGACGTTGCCGTAGCTCTTGCTCATCTTCACCCAGCGCCAGATCCACCGGTCCTCGGGGATCGTCGCGCGCTCCTCGGGACGCAGCACCTTCCAGTCCTCAATGGGCGCCTCATCGTCATCCGCGTTGCCGTCCTCGCACGCCTCACCGGCGGCGACCGCGCGGCCCGGCGTGTAGGCCAGCATCATGCCCTGGTTGCGCAGTTGCGTGAAGGGCTCGGCGAACCCGACCAGCCCCGCGTCATACAGGGCCTTGGTCCAGAAGCGCGCATACAACAGGTGCATGACGGCGTGCTCTGCGCCGCCGACGTACATGTCCACCGGCAGCCAGTAGTCCAGCGCCTCGCGCGAGAACGCCTCGGTCGCGTTGTGCGGGTCGGCGAAGCGCAGGAAGTACCACGAGGAGCAGGCGAAGCCGCCCATGGTGTCGGTCTCGCGCCGCGCCGCGCCGCCGCACCTGGGGCAGGTCACGTTCACGAACTCGGGGATGCCCGCCAGCGGCGACTCGCCGGTGCCGGTCGGCTGGTAGTTCTCGACCTCCGGCAGCGTGACGGGGAGGTCTTCCTCGGGCACGGGCACTTCGCCGCACTGCGGGCAGTGGATGATCGGGATCGGCGCGCCCCAATAGCGCTGCCGGCTGATGAGCCAATCGCGCAGCTTGTAGTTGACCATCCCCTGCCCCAGCCTGCGCTCCTCCAGCCAGCCGATGACCTTGTGCACGATCCCCTCGCCGTCCACGTCGCCCACGAACGGTCCCAGCACCGCGACGCCGTCCTCGTGGATCGTGGCCCGCGTCATCTCGTCGCCGGGCACGGGCTGCGCCGGGTCCTGGAAGACCGGCACTATCGGCAGGCCGAACTTACGCGCGAACTCGAAGTCGCGCTGGTCGTGCGCGGGCACGGCCATGATCGCCCCGGTGCCGTAGCCCATCACCACATAGTCCGCCACCCAGATCTGAATGCGCTCGTCGTTGACGGGGTTGACCGCATACCCGCCGGTCCACACCCCGGTCTTCTCCTTGCCCTCGGCCAGGCGGTCAATCTCCGTCATGCGCCCGGCGCGGGCCACGTACTCCTCCACCTGCGCCTGCTGCTCGTCGGTCGTGATCTGCGCCACCAGCGGGTGCTCGGGGGCCAGCACCATGAAGGTCGCGCCCCATAGCGTGTCAGGTCGCGTGGTGAAGACGCGGATGCTGGCCGGGCCGTCCGTGGGAGCGGTCACCTGACCGCGACTCTCGACCGCGAAGTCCACCTCGGCGCCCTCGCTGCGGCCGATCCAGTTGCGCTGCATGGTCTTGGTCTTGTCCGGCCAGTCGATGTTGTCCAGCCCGGCCAGGAGCCGGTCCGCGTAGCGGGTGATCCCGAAGAACCACTGGACCAGATCCTTGCGCGTAACCGGGGTCTCACAACGTTCGCAGGTGCCCTCAGGCAGGACCTGTTCGTTGGCCAGCACGGTCTGGCAGCTCGGGCACCAGTTGACCGGGGCCTTGGCCCGATAGGCCAGGCCGGCCTTGTAGAGCTGAAGGAAAATCCACTGGGTCCACTTGTAGTACTCGGGCGCGCTGGTGTTG
>JAJFUB010000118.1 GCA_021372615.1 bacterium
GACCGCTCCCACAGGGCTCCCGTGGGAGCGGTCACCGACCGCGACCCTCCCCATCGTCTCAGGCGGCGGGGTCCCTGTCAGGCCTCCGGCCTGACACCCCGCCCTAGCCTAGGATCCCCTGCGCCAGGATCGTCTCCGCCAGCTCCATCGTCTTGAGCGCATCGCCGAAGTGCGAGCCGGGGAGCTGGCCGCTCTTGAGGCAGTCCACGAACTCGCGGTTCTTGGCGCAGAAGCCGCCGTAGACGTGGAACTCCTCGCTGCCGGCGACCTCCTTGGTGTCAAACAGCGTCCCCTCGGTGTCCCCGTCCGCGTAGAGCTTCCCGACGGTCTCGTGCTCGGCCTCGGCACAGATGTTCGGGGCGTGCATCTGCACGCGGAAGGTGCGGCGGCCGCTGGTCCAGCTATTGAGCATGAGGCCCGTGGCGCCGTTGTCGAACTCGATCAGCGCGCCGATGAAGTTCAGGTCCGGGACTTGCACCGCGCGGGTGACGCTCTGCACCCGCACGGCCTCGCCCCCGCACATCCAGCGGATCGTGTCCAGCGCGTGGACGCCGTCATCGTGCATGTGGTCGGTCGCCCCCCACATGGGCGTGATGGCCGACTTGTAGAACTCGCACACGGCGTGGACGATGGGCCCGCGCTCCAGGCACTTGTCGCGCAGCAGGCAGACCATCGGGCACGTGCGCCGCTGGAAGCTGACCTGGGTGAGCACTTGCTTCTGCTCGGCCAGCGTCGCGAGCATCCGCGCCTGGTGCAGGCTCAGGCCCATGGGCTTCTCGATGTACAGGTTCAGCCCCTGTTGCAGGCACCAGACCCAGATATCAATCATGTGGTGTGGCGGGCCGATGGCCCAGACGCCCGCCGGCGCGACCTCCTCGACCATCTTGCGGTAGTCCGAGTAGCGCCCGGTGATCCCGTACTTGTCGGCGGTCTCGTGGAGACGCTCGGCGTTGAGGTCGCAGAGGCCCGCGATCTCCACATCCCCGAACGAGGCGAGGGAGGGGTAATGGACGCGGTTGGCCATGGCCCCGGCGCCGATGATGGCGATCTTCAATCTGTCACCCATGTGCTCGTCTCCAAGAGGCCGCCGGCCGGCATGGCGGCATGGCGCTAGAGGCCTGACGGCGCTAACAGCTCGCTGAGCCTGACAATGTGGGCATCAGCATTCTGACCCCGTACGGCCGTCTCTTCAGGCCAGAACCTCCCGACGATGCCGGTCATCTGCACGGCTCTCATGCCCACGCGCTGAGCGCCCGCCAGTTCGTCCGACCCGCCGTCGCCCACGAAGACGCAGTCTGCCGGCGAGACTCCGATCCCCCGGCAGGCATGAAGATACGCTTCGGGATCGGGCTTGAGCAGACCGACGTCGCAAGAGAAGACGGCTACGTCAAAGAACGCTTGCGCGGGCGAAGCGGGCCACGCGGCCACTTCCATGGCGTCGGCGTTGCTGAGCAGCGCGAGGCGCTTGCCACTCTCATGTAGCGAGGCGAGGGTCTTCAGGACTCCGTGCTCGATGCGGACGAGAGCCTGCCTGAACTTCTCTTCGCGCGAAACGACGGCGGCCCGGATGAGGTCGGCGGTGACTCCGGGCCTAGCCCTCCGAGCTGCCTCGGCCATCGCCGCGCCCACATCCCTGATCTGTCCGCTATTCCTCGCCGGGGCCAGAGCGCGCCATTCGCGCCGCCACGCGTTCTCCTCCACCCCCATGATCTGCCACGCCTCAGGCGGCACCTCCGGCAGCGCAATCTCAATGGCGCACAGCGTGTGGAACAGGTCGAAGACCACGCCAGAGCTTGCCATCACCAACTCGTGTGCTTCCACCATTGCGCTCCTCTGATGTTAGCGCGGCACCGGCACCGCCGCCAACACCGAGGCGATCACGTCATCCGCGCTGAGGCCCTCGATGTCGGCCTCAGGGCGCAGGATGAGGCGATGGCGGAGCGTCGCCGGCGCGATGTCCTTGACGTCATCCGGTGTCAGAAAGTCCCGGCCGCGCAGGGCGGCGAGGACCTTGGCCGCCTCCAGGAGCATCGCCGAGGCGCGGGGGCTGCAGCCCAGGACCAGGTGCGGGTTGTCGCGCGTCAGGCGCGTGATGGCCGCGATGTAGGTCAGCATCTCGTCCGTGACGGTGATTTTCAGCGCCGCCTGCCGGCAGGCCGTGAGCTGGGCCGCCAGCGGGACCGGCGCAATCCCCACCGCCGCCAGTTCGTCATCCCGGAAGCCCGCGTGCCGCCGCCGCAGGATGTCCACCTCCTCGGCCTGCTCGGGGTACTCCACCAGCACCTTGAGCAGGAAGCGGTCGAGTTGCGCCTCGGGGAGGGGGTAGGTGCCCTCGTACTCGATGGGGTTCTGGGTGGCGAAGACCGTGAAGTCACGGTCGAGCGGGTGGCTCACCCCGTCAATCGTCACCTGTCGCTCCTGCATCCCCTCCAGCAGCGCTGACTGCGTCTTGGCCGGGGCGCGGTTGATCTCATCGGCGAGCAGGAACGTCGTAAAGATCGGGCCGCGCCGCAGGTTGAAGCTGCTGGTCTGCAGGTCGAAGACGCTGGTGCCCAGGACGTCGGAGGGCATCAGGTCCGGGGTCATCTGCACGCGCTTGAAGTCGCGCCCCAGGCACAGCGCCAGGGCCTTGACCATGAGCGTCTTGGCGGTGCCGGGGACGCCCTCGACCAGGACATGGCCGCGCGCCAGCACCGCCACGAGCAGTTGCTCGATCACCTGCTCCTGCCCGACGATGGCCCGGGCCAGTTGCTCGCGCACCTGCGCGGCCAGGCCCTCGGCGCTCTGCAGCTCAATGCTCATGGGTGACTGCCTCCTCGACTGCGGCAAGTTGCCGGGCGATGTCCAGCAGCGCCTCATCGCTCGGGTGCTCGGGCATGGCCTCGAGCTGCTGCAGGACGTCCTGCACGTGCGCGGCGTCCACATGGCGCCGCAGGGCCAGCGTCGCGGCCAGGCGCTCGGGCGGGAGATCGGGCGGCGTGCCCGCGACCGCCGACAGGCGGCGCCGGAAGGACTGGCGCAGCAGGGCCCAGATGGCCGTCCTCGCCTCCGCCCGGCGGTACAGGTCCGCCAGGGCCTCGACATACTCCAGGGCCGAGCGCCGGGGCTTCTCGAGCATTGGCACAGGCGCGCCAAAGCGGCGCCCCACCCCCACCAGGTACAGCGCCAGTGCGGCGATGACCAGCCACATGGTCTGCTTCATTCGGGCCAAGGGCAGACGCCCCACATCTCCCGACGCGGCCCTGGCGTGCAGGTGCAAACGCTCATCGAAGCACACGCGGCTGTGGCGGCCCCCGAAGAGCAGGTTGGCCGCCAGCACAACGTTGTCCGCCTGCGCGATATCCCTGTTGCCGAACACCTCGGCCTCGCACACCGCGTAGATGGTCCCGAGGCCGACTCGGGCCTTCATCAGGACATTGCCGACCCGGTCGGCCACCAGGGCCTGCCAGGTCGCGTTCACCAGTTGCTTGACCCCCGCCTTCGCCTTCCCCTCGCGCGGGAGCAGCCGGTATGGCCCCGGCACGAAGACACCCCTGACGTCGCGCAGCGCCGGCTCCTGCGCGACGGGCAGGGCGGTGCTGGTGGCGTGCGTCGTCTTGCAGCCCTGGAGGCCGAGAGCGGCGAGCAAGTCAGCATCCGGGTTGGCCGGCTCAAACGAGGGCGACTGACCCGAGTCGCCCGCACCGCCGCCCAGTCACCCACCGCCGGGCGCCAGGTGGTGCTCCGGGTTCAGATCCACTGCCACCAGCAGCGTGCCCCCGCCCTTGACCCAGGCCACCAACGCCTTGCGCTCCGGCTCCGACGGTGCCACGCAGGGATCAACCACGGCCAGAAAGCGTTCAGTGTCTGTGAGCTTGTCCAGCGGTTCGTTCCAAGCCTCGACCGGCAGGCCATGCTGGCGGCACAACTCGGCCAGAGCCTTCAGCCCCCACGGGTTCGAGCGGGTGATGGCGTGATCGCGGACGGGGTCCAGGGCGGCAGGGCGGCTGAAGATGAGACTCAGCAGGCTGAAGCCCGCGATCAGGGCGGCGATGAGCAGCACCGGGCTATACCGCCGCAGCATGCTCCGCCTCCTGCCAGGCCGTCTGCACCAAGTCGCGGCAGCGGTCGTACTCGGTCCAGCCCAGGGCGTAGTGGCCGTACCAGGCGCGATCCGCCAGACGGCTCACCTCGCGCAGTGGCCCCACGATGACGGGATGGCGGCGGGCCTGGCGCACGTACTCCTGGTTGGTGTAGGAAAGGTCGTAGCGCACAATGTCACGGCGGTCGAGCTGGTGGATCAGGGCGAGGTACAGGTAGCGCAGCGCCTCGGAGAACCGCCCCTCGGCGGCGGCGGCCTCGGCCTGCTCCATAAGGCGCTGGGGCTCGGACTGTGGCGGGGCGGGCGCCGTCGCGCGCACGCGCCGGCCGCGCTGCCGCGTCGGCCCGAAGGCGCTTCTCACCGTCAGATAGATGTGATATATAAGAGCGAGGGCGAGTAAGGCGAGCAGGGCCACGATCGCCCAGTACAGCACCGGCGCGTGCTCAAAGACGCCCTCGAGGCGCCCCGCCATGTGCTCCCGCCACCAGTCGCGGACGCGGTGCAGCCAACGCGCGAGCAACTCGTAGAGCCACTCGGCGTTCGCCTGGCGGAACTCCGGGCGCGCGAGGATGGTCTGCAGATCGGCGCGCAGCACCTCCGGCGCCGGCCGTGCCGGCGCTGCGCACGCCATCCAGCACAGGGCGCCGCCCACCGTCGCACCGAGCAGCAAGAGACACAGCAGACGCTTCATACCGAGCCGCCAATTCGTGCTGCGAAAGCAGCGCACCTGCCGTAGAGCGGCTCGAACTCGAGGTTCCCCATGCGGAGATACGCACCCCTGTTGGTTCTGATCGTCATCGGCCTGGCGCTGGGCGTCTGGCAATGGCGCCGCCCGCGGCCTGCGCCCCGCGCGGCGACGCCCGCCACGGCCCTGCAGCCCACCGCGCCGTCGGTGCAGGCGGCCCTGGCCTTCCTGAACGCCTGGGCGCAGGGCGACGCCGCCGGCGCCTACGGGATGCTGTCGGCCGGGATGAGGAAGGTCGTGTCGCAGAGCGACTTCGCCGGCATGATGGCCCAGCGGAAGTTCACGAGCCCCCAGTCGCTGGTCCACGCCGAGACGGTGCAGGCGGCCTATGTCATCTGCAGCATTCAGGCCAAGCCGTCAGGCCACGGCGACAAGGGTTGCGCCGGGTTCTCGCTGCTGCTGAAGAAGGAAGAGACGGCCTGGAAGGTGGCGCAGATCCAGGAAGAGGAGAAGCTCTTCGAGAAGTACGAGGACCTGCGCCTGTCGCCGGGCAAGACCAGTGGCTGGGTGGTGACGTACCAGAACGAGAAGGGGCAGGTCATCACCATCACCTTGCCCGAGCTGTAGCGGCGCGATTCATCGCGCCCCTGTGTCGAGATGTCACTCCGTAGCGCGGGCGGCCTCGCCCGCGCGGGCCGCCGGATGAGGCAACCGGGCGGGCGAGGCCGCCCGCCCTACTGAGTACTGTGTACCTCCGGGCGGCCCACTGCGCCTCCCGTACCCTCGGCGCGATGAATCGCGCCACTACTGCCAACAGGATCTGTGACCCATGAAAGCACTAGTCAAGACCGCGAAGGGTGTCGGATATCTCGAACTGCGGGACGTGCCCGAGCCGACCCCGGCGCCGAACGAAGTCCTCATCGAGATCAAGGCCGCCGGCATCTGCGGCACCGACATCCATGTGAAGCATGACGAATTCCCGTACTGGCCTCCGGTTATCCTGGGGCACGAGTTCGCCGGGGAGATCGTGCAGGTCGGGGCGGAAGTCGAGGGCTGGCAGGTCGGCGACCGCGTGACCGCCGAGCCGCACACGAAGGCCTGCGGCGTCTGCCCGCTGTGCCGCACCGGCAACATCCAGATCTGCCCGAGCAAGCGCTCGCCCGGCTGGGGCATTGATGGGGCTTTCGCCAAGTACCTGGCCTACCCCACGCACCTGCTGCACCGCCTCCCCGGCAACCTGTCGTACGTCGAGGCCGCGCTGGCCGAGCCGGTCGCGAACATCTCGACCGACCTGCTGGAAAGGGGGCGGGTGGAGCCCGAGGACTTCGTGGTCGTGCTGGGGCCCGGCCCCATCGGCCTCATCGCCGCCCAGGCCGCCAAGGCCGAGGGGGCGCGCGCCGTGATGATCATCGGCACCAATGCCGATGAGGCCGTGCGCCTGAAGACCGCGCGCGAGCTGGGGATTGACCACGTGGTGAACCTGCAGCAAGAGGACCCCGTGGCCAGGTGCCTGGAGCTGACCGATGGGATGGGCGCGGACCTGGTCGTGGAGTGCTCCGGCGCGCCGCCGGCCATCGCCAGCACCCCGCAGTACGTGCGCAAGCTCGGCCGCATCTGCGCCATCGGCCTGACCGGCAAGAAGCCCGTGCAGCTCGACTGGGACGCCTTCCAGGGCAAGGTCTGCACGCTGATCTTCAACATGTCCACCTTCTACACGAGCTGGAAGAAGGCGCTGAGCCTGCTGGGCTCCGGGAAGATCAACGCCCGCGCGATCATCACCCACGAGTTCCCGCTGGACCAGTGGGAAGCGGCCTTCGAGGCCGTCGAGAACCAGACGGCGTTGAAGGCGGTGCTGATACCGTAACGGCGGGAATCGGGAACCGGGGACCGGGAATCGTGACGGCATGAACCTGCTCGCCCTCAACGGGAGCCCCCGCCTCGGGGGCAATACGGATGTGCTGCTGCAGGCGGCGCTGGAGGCTGCGGCGGAGGCGGGCGCGGGGACGGAACTCGTGCAGCTTGGTGGGCTCAGCATCGCCGAGTGCGATGGCTGTCATGCCTGCTGGGAGGGCGCCGAGTGCGTCAAGCAGGATGACATGAACGCGGTCTACGAGCAGATCGCGCAGGCCGATGCCGTGCTCTTCGGCACGCCCGTATACTGGTACGGCGTCACCGGGCTGATGAAGCTGCTGCTGGACCGCATGGTGTACTTCAACTACCCGGAGAACCGGGAGTTGGTGCGCGGCAAGCCGGTCGGGCTCGTGGTGCCCTTCGAGGAGGACGACCCGGCGACCGCCGACGGCGTGCTGGCGATGTTCCGCAAGTCCTGTGCGTACCTGGAGATGCCCCTGGCCGAGACCCTGGTCGTGCCGGGCGTCACGCTGCTGGGGGAGGTGCGGGAGCGCCCCGAGCCGATGGCCCAGGCGCGCGACCTGGGCCGGAAGCTGGTGGGCTGATGCCCTCGGCGCGCTCCTGGAATGATCTCTTCGCCGATCCGCGGTTCCACTGGAAGGAGCCGGACCCCGGGGTGGCCAGGTTGGCCGAGCGCTGGGCGCAACAGGGCCGGCGAGCCGTCTATGACCTCGGCTGCGGCGCCGGGCGGCACATGGCGTACCTGCAGACGCTGGGCTTCCGGGTGGTCGGCAGCGACGTGGCCGCGAACGGACTGGCCGCCTGTGCCGACATGCTCCGCCAGGCGGACCTGCCGGCCCGCCTGGTGCGGTCCGACATGACCGCCACCCCCTTCGCCGACGGCGTCTTCGACGCCGGTCTGGCCACCAATGTCCTCAACCACAACCCGCGCGCCCTGCTGCAGCAAGCGGTGGACGAGATCCATCGCGTGCTGGCTCCGGGCGGTGAGTTCTACCTGACGGTGCTGAACACCTGGGACTGGCGCTACGGCTCGGGGGAAGAGGTGGAGCCCGACAGCTTCGTGCTCGCCGAGGGCCCCGAGACTGGCATTCTCCACCACTTCTTCTCCGAGCCCGACCTGCTGAACTGGCTCAGGGCCTTCGACGTCATATCCCTGGAGCGCGAGCGCGGGGAGCTGCAGCTCAGCACCCGCCCCGAGGGCGGCCCGGTCTTCCGGGACGCCTGGGCGGTGCTCATCCGCAAACCATAGGAGTGGCCCACGATGGCGCCCACACCCGGCTGGTCTCGTCTAGCCGCTGCTGCCCTGCTTCTGTTGTTGGGATGCACCTGGGCCGGAGCCCAGGGCGTCCCTGCGCCCGTGGTGCACTACCCGGTGACCGAGGGAACCGGCGGCACGACTGCTGACATCGCCGGGAAGACGACAGCCCGGCTCAACGGCGCCCTGTGGGTGAAGTCCGAGTCGAGCGCGGCCCTCGACCTGGACGGCATGGGCAACAGCGTGGAGTGCGGTGATCCCCCGGCGGCGCACCTGGCCGAGGGGTCGCTCAGCTTCGCCGTCACCTTCCGCACCAACGAGAAGCGGCAGCAGTACGTGCTGACCCACTACGGCTGGAGCCTGTACCTGGACGCCGAGGCCATCCCGAACTTCGAGACCCGCAGCGCCGACAACAGCAAGTGGGAGAACCTGGCCGGCACAAAGCCCGTGCCGATCAACGAGTGGGTCCAGGTCGTGTGCGTCTACGACGAGGCCCAGCGCCAGACGCGCCTGTATGTCAACGGCGTCCTTGACGCCAAGGGCGAGAAGCAGCCCGGCTTCGGGGGGATGGGTCGGAGCAAGCTGGCCCTGGGCGCCTGGCCCGGCGCGCACTTCCTCAGCGGCCTGATCGGCGACACTCGCATCTGGAACGTGGCCCTGACTGACCCGCAGGTGCAGGGGCTGTACCGGGACACCGCCGCGCAGCGAGACGCGGCGCTCGCCTCGCCGCCGCGCCGCCTGTCGGTGAAGCTGCACTCGTTCCCTGCCAGCGGGGCGCTGGCGCTCGACTTGTCTCTGCGCAACCTGGGCGAACCGCTCTCCGAGCCCGGCGGCACGGTCGAGCTGGTGCGCGAGGGGAAGGTCGAGGCCACGAAGTCCGGCGGGCTCTCCAACGATGGCCGCGCCCAGGTCGCCTTCGAGACCGCCAAGCTGCCGCCGGGCCGGTACGAGGTGCGTGCGACGGCGACTTCCGCCGGCCAGCCCGTCGCGGGCAGCACCTGCACGACCGAGTGGGCCAAGCCGGAGACGATGCCCTGGTGGTTCGGCTCGGAGGAGGGCCTGGGCGGCCGGCTCATGGCCCCGTGGACGCCGATCCAGGTGAAGACGTCTGGCAGCGTCACCAGCCTGAGCTGCTGGGGCCGGCGCTACGACTTCGCCGACACGCCCCTGCCTCAGGCCATCAACAGCGCCGGCGGGAGCCTGCTCGCCGCCCCGATGCAACTGGTGGTCAGGACCAGCGACGGCGAGGTCAAGTGGCGGCGCAGCACGATCTCGGTGCGCAAGCGGACGGCCGAGACCGCGCTGCTGGAGGTCCGGTGCTCCTCGCCCACGCTCGCGCTGTGGGGGCTCGTGGGCATGGGCTATGACGGAATGGTCCGCCTGGACCTGGCGGTGCTGCCGCGGGAGGCCGTGCAGATCCGCAGCCTCACCCTCGTCATCCCCCTCGCCACCGAGCACGCCCGGTATCTGTACACCTACCCCGACCGCTCCAAAGCCTGGAAGGACCATCGCCCCGGCGCCGTGCCCGCCAAGGGCGTCAGCATGCCCTTCAACCCCACGATCTGGCTGGGCGACGAGAAGCGCGGCCTGCAGTGGTTCGCCGAGAGCGACCAGGACTGGCTGCCCGCCGACCCCCGGCAGGCCGTGCGCATCAAGCCGCAGGGCAAGACGACGCAGTTGGAGCTGGAGCTGATCGGTCAGCGGGTGTCGCTCGACCCCAGCGCCGACAACCTGGTCGTCGGCAGCGACGAGCCGGTCAAGGAGCTGAGCTACACCTGCGGGTTGATGGCCACCCCGGTCAAGCCCGTGGATCGCGATGCCTGGGACTTGCGCAGCACCACACTGTACGCCAATGTGTACGAGGCCATGGAGCCCGGCCCCGACGGCAAGAGCCAGCTCGACGTGATGCAGGAGAATGGGGTCAAGACCGTCTCGCTCATGGATTGGACCGACATCCTCTGCTACAACCAGCCGACCGAGCCCGAGCAGCTCAAGCGCTTTGTGGAGGCATGCCACCAGCGCGACATGCAGGTGCTGGTGTACTTCGGGTTCCAGATGTCCGACGCGGCGCCGGAGTTCGCGCAGTACCTGGAGGAAGCGGCGAACTGGTCCGAGCCGCGCGAGTACTCGTATGAGTACGGGCTGGACAACTATCCCCCCAAGCCGGTGCAGACGGTGTACCGGGTGTGCTACCGGAGCCTGTGGGAGGACTTTGTGGTGGCCGGCGCCTCGAAGCTGGTGGACGAGTTCGGGATTGACGGCGTGTACCTGGATGGCACGACGGTGCCGCTGCCGTGCTACAACGGCCACCACGGCTGCGGCTATCGCGATGCGCAGGACCAGTGGCGGCCGACGCTACCGATCTTCGAGTGCCGGCGCTTCGCGCAGCGCCTCTACACGGCTGTGCGCAGTCGCAACCCCCGCGCACAGGTGAACCTGCACAACTCCGCCTTCATGGTCGCCCCCTCGATCGCGTACGCCACGAGCCTGTGGGATGGCGAGCAACTGTCCGACGCGCCGGGCACGTTCATGCTCGACCGCCTGCCCCCGGACATGTTCCGCACCGAGTTCATGGGCCACAACTGGGGCGTCCCGCAGGAGTTCCTCGACTACGTGCTGCCCGGCGACTACCAGGGCAAGTGGGGCCTGACGCTGCTGCACGACGTGCCCACGCGGCCCTACGGCGCCAGGGAGCAGCTCCCGTACGCCGCGGCGATCTGGCGCCTGATGGACCAGTTCGGCCGCAGGGAAGCGACGTGGTATCCGTACTGGTCCAAGGCAGGGGCGAAGCTGGTGACAGTGACACCGGCAGGGGCGTACGCCAGCCTCTACCAGAACCCGAAGACCGGCGTGCTGCTGGTGGTGGACAACCTGGGGCGGGAAGAGGCCGAGGCGACCGTCAGACTGAACCTGACAGCATTGAAGCTGCCGAAGACCGCTACGGCCAAGGACGGCCTCACGGATCAGGCGCTGGAACTGAAGGCAGGGGTGCTGACACTGCGGCTGCCGGCGTTGGGGTGGAGGGTGGTGTGGGTGAGGTAGGGGGGCTGAGGCCGAGTGCACGACCTTGCGGGCTCAGTTCGGCTACAGGTGGGCGAGGAAATCCTCGACACTCACATTGCCTTGCCGCAGGACCCCGCGCAATGTCCCAATCGCGAGTTCGTCGTGAAGAGGTACGACGCAGCCCGTCGTCCCCTCGGGGGTGCTCCGCTTCATCACGAGGTGGCTGCCCCGCTGGCGAACAGCGACGAACCCGAGGCGTTCCAGGGCACCGATGGCCTCCCGGGCAGAGAGGCGCTGCAGCCTAGCCATAGGCTGCCTCGAACGTCGTCAGGAAGGGGCGCCCCATCTCCTCCAGAGGGAACTCCTCCAGATACAGCTCGGTGGCCTCCTTGAGGTTGGCGAGGGCCTCCTCCATGGTGCCGCCCTGGCTGACGGTGCCGACCTCGGGACACTCGGCCACCAACAGGTCGCCCTCCTGGTGGAGGATGGCGGTCAGAACGCGTGTCGTCATGGTGTCATCACCATGGGTACTATAGGTCGTTGTCGCCCGCCTGGCAAGCTACTCGCCCCGCCGGACGTGGCCTGTGCCTGCTGGGTGGCTAACGGCAGCAACCAGGGCGGGGTGTCGGCGAAGCCGACGGGGACCCCGCCGCGGGAAGCCACCGTAGCAACGATCTGGGCGGGGTCCCTGTCGGCTTCGCGGACACCCCGCCCTGGTGCCAGACCCTCGTCTACCGGCAATCCCAGGCTACATCCGCCCCGCAGGCTGTCCCGCCGAGCTTCCCTACCGCCTCCCCGTCACCCCAATGATCGGCCCCAGCGGCACCCAGGCATCGTTGCGGCGGAGCTTCGGCGCGTAGAGGCTGGAGATGCTGCCGTCCAGATACAGCGCGTTCCGGCAGCTTAGCCCATCGCGGAAGAGGACTGCGAACTCATAGAAGTTCACCGGGCCCTCGGCGAGAGCGAAGACGACCTGCCGGGGGGAGACGACGCCCACGCCGTTGCGGATCAGCCGCGAGGCGGACGACCGGCGGAAGGCCGGGTGCAGCTTGCCATCAATCACCAGCATTGGCCCCGACTGCGTCGCGAGCGTGACGGACTGGCTGACCGAGGGGTAGCGCGAGGACCCGATGACGCGCGCCCCGGACTTCGTGAGCGCGAACACCCCGTTGGGCTTGAGACAGAAGTTGCTCTTCCCGCTGGCGAGGTTGAGCGGCCGCAGTTGCTTGCCGTGCTCCACGTACAGCCCCACGGGCGAGAGGTCCTCCCGGTACATCCCCGCGTTCATGGCGAACAGCAGTTGGCGCTTCTGCGGGCGGAGCCACTGGTTCACCGCGTCGAAGGTCTGGAAGGGCCGCCTGTGGCTGTCCCGCCAGAAGAGGTCCAGGTGGTCCTTCGTCAGGTCCACCCGGCAGATGACGTATCGCTTGCCGGCGAAGGTCGTGGTGACGACCTGCTGGGCAGGGGCGGTGCTGGCCGCCAGCAGGACGCCCAGCGCGATGTGCACGAGAGGGAGAGAGGCCCGTGGGTGGCGCGTCGTGTGCGTGCTCAGCCTCAGAACGAGAACACCTCGTGCCCCCGGACCCCGGTGAAGCAGTCCACGACCACCCACAGCCCTGCCGCCGTGAACTCCGCCAGCACCAGCCCCAGGAACCCCGGCAGGAGCCGCCGGTAGACCCGTGGCCCGCCATAGTGCAGGATCGCCGTCTTGCATAGCCAGCCCACGAACACCGGGAACCAGAAGTTGATCATGGGCCACGACGCGCCCATGAGGTAGCCGATGGGATGCAGCGGCCACCAGAGGAACTGGTGGTGCAGGAACGTCAGCGCCCCGAGGCTCAGCGCCCCCGCACCCATCGTCAGGAACGACATCGGCTTGGCCGCCTCCCCGCCGTCGAGCAGCTGCATCGTCCAGTTGCAGTACAGGTTGCGCGTGTAGTAGGTCGTGAACCACTGGTGCAGCGTCGAGCCCCCGTAGCGGTACATCAGCCGCAGGTACGAGACGTATGACGAGAGCACCGCCAGCACGATGGCCAGGGCGAGGGCCTGCGCCAGCTGTCGGCGGTTGATCCCGCCCTCGTCGGCCAGCTTCCAGCTCTGCATCAGCCCCGGCATGAGCGGACTGCGGTTGTCCACCATCCACAGGTGGTCCAGGTACGCCAGGATGGCGGTGTTGTGCGAGCCCAACCCGCGCGCCCCGAAGCCCGCCAGGAGCATGTTGAAGGGGCGGAAGGGATGCTGCACGTAGAGCATCCCGCCCTCGCACACGAGGCGCACCGCGACGATGTGCGAGAGGAAGAACAGGGCCATCAGCACGAGCACGGCCACGAACTGCGCACCGGCCGCCGAGCCCCAGAGCCCCAGGGCCACCAGCGAGCCGCCCAGGCCGATGAGGGCCAAGCGGTAGGGGAGAGGCTCCGCGTGGTCTGCCGCGTGGGCGCGCGTGGGGACACGCGCGCGATCGACCGCGGAGTCGGCCGCGTGAGGACACGCGGCCCCGCGCGACCGCGCCCCTCCACGCGCCCCGAAGGCCTCCGCCCAGATCTGCGCCAGCCGCGGCCTTGCCGCCAGCAGCCCCAGCACCCCTGAGGCCAGAATGCCGCCCCACATCTGGTGGGCCACCAGTTCCTTGGTGCCATAGGCCTGCACGCCGCGCATGGGAATGCCCAGGGCGCTGGCCACGACCGTCTGCGCCAGGAAGAAGAAGTAGAAGAACCAGAGGCTGAAGGACAGCTCGGAGGGCAGGACGTAGGCCAGGCCGATGATCGAGAAGAGCGTGCGCATGTACAGCGGCTGCATGGCGTTCCAGGGCCGCTGGGACAGGTACTGGCCGAGGTTGACCTGGTGGACGTTGATCGTGGGGAGGGCCGGCAGGTAGTAGTGCAGGCCGTTGAGGGCGTGAATGGCGAACGGGACGGCGAAGAAGGCCCACATGACCGGATCGCGGAGGAACCCCGGGAGGGTAGTGCGGGCTTCCAGCCCGCTTGCCGGTTGCGGGCTGGAAGCCCGCACTACTCGCCCGGCTCCTCCCGTGCCCGCTCCCGTATCCACACACAGCGCCAGCGGCAACTGCAGCAGCGGGAAGACCAGCTTCTCGTCATCCACCCAGCGCTTGCGCAGCAGCGTCGTGAGGCAGAAGAAGGCGACGTACATGATGAACGCCAGCAGCGTCCAGGCGGCCAGCGGACCGACCCACTCGCCCCACGGAATCGGCTGCCCCTCGCGCAGGCCCTCGTAGAGCTTCACGACGGCGTACTCGCTGCGCGGGTGCACCCACTGGGGGAGGAGGGGCTGCAGCACCTGCTCGTACCGGTTCTCGGGCCGGGCAAAGTAGAACGGGCCGGCGATGTAGGGGATGAGCAGGCCGGTGAGGCCGAAGGAGGGGATGCCGCCCGCGACGAGCGCCATGGCGTAGATGACGAGCATCTCGGCGGGGGACAGGCCGCGTGGATGCTCGCGTGGGCCGGGGTCGCGTGGGCGCGCGTGTCCCCACGCGCGCGACGGCCGCGTGAGGACACGCGGCCCCACGCGAACCAGACCGTTGAGCGCCGTCAGCACCCCCAGCACGAACAGGGCGTTGATGGGGAAGGCGGTCAGGCCGACCCAGGTCCCGCGCATGACCAGGTCGGAATACGGGGTGGCGACGCCGATGACCAGCACGGCGACGATGCCGATGACGAGGGCCCGCCGGGACATGAACTCCGGTTCGCCCTACCTCGGGGCAGGACCTGCCGGCCACGCCGGCGAACGGTGCGCCACTTGCCCACACGCCGCCCCCCCGGGAGCTCCCATGGAACTGGCATACAAGCACAACTGGCCCGAAGCCCGCGAGCGCCTGCTGGCGTTCTGGAACATGGAGATCATTGACCGGCCGTGCATCGCCGTCACGGCGCCCGGCCAGCCCGCGCGGCCGCTGGATGCCCCGCCGGATGACCGCACCAAGTGGACCGACCCCGAGTACGTCGCCCAGCGCTACGACGTGTCCCACGAGGCCACGTACTTCGGCGGCGAGGCCCTGCCCGGCACATCGCTCATGGTCGGCTACTGCTTTGGCTACGGCGCGCCGCTGCACTACAGCGAGCAGACGGTATGGCAAGACGCGATCATCGAGAACTGGGCCGACCGCCCGAACCTCGATCTGGATGAGGACGACTGGGCGTGGCGGCAGGTGCAGGCCGTCGTGAAGCGCTGCGCGGAGGTGAGCGCCGGGAAGTGGATGACCGGCTTCCCCAACATCCACGAGCCCAACGACCACCTGCCGCTGCTGCGCGGCACCCAGCGCTTCCTGATGGATCTGATCGAGTACCCCGCCGAGGTCAAGCGCGCGCTGCGCAGGCTGCTGGACAACTGGTTCGTGATCTACGAGCGCCTCGCGGACCTGATGCCGGGGCAGGAGGGGTCGAGCGGCTGGCTGGGGGTCTGGTGCCCGTGGCGGCGGAGCCTGACCATGCAGAGCGACGTGTCGTGCATGATGTCCCCGGCGATGTTCGAGGAGTTCGTGGCGCCGGAACTGGAGGAACTGAGCGGGTGGCTGCAGGGCGCAACCTATCACCTCGACGGCCCCGGCGCGCTGCAGCACGTAGACCGGCTGCTGGCCGTCAAGCGCCTGCACGCGATCCAGTGGACCCCGGGCACCGGCACCCCGGGCGGCCTCTATTGGCTCGACCTGTACCAGCGCATCCAGGCCGGGGGCAAGGGCGTCATCATCTCCCTGCCCTATGAGGAAGTCGAGACGGCGGTGCGGGAGTTGAGACCCGAGGGGCTGTTCATCCTGACCGGGGCGCCGTCGGCGGAGGCGGCGGAGGGGCTGCTGGAGCGCGCGGTGCAGATCACGAAGGAGAAGCACTCGGTTGGCTGACCCATTCGGCCACTACGCCCCCGAACATGCGGCGCGGCTGTGCCGGCGGCTCGCGGAGGCAGACTGGCGCGCGGCCTGCGAGGGCGGGACACTCGCGGCGGCCGAAGGCAGCCTGCGCACCCCGCCCAAGACCGCCAACGTGTTCGCACTGCCGGTGGCACAACTGAAGACACTCAACGAGGCGCGCGTACGGGCGCTGATCGCCGCCGGGGAGCGTGATGAGGAGCGGCTGCTGGCGGAGCTGGGCACATGGCCGACAGAATGGCCCGAGGGGCTCCCGGTAGGACTGTCGTTTCTGGGCCTCAACCTCACCTTCGCCTGCGACATGGAGCCCCGCTGCGTGTACTGCAACCAGCAGCCCGTGGCGGAGTGCATGACAACCGAGGACTGGCGGGCAGTGTTGGCGGCCCTCGGCAGCCACGCGCCTGACGCGGGCGTCTACGTCTATCTCACAGGCGGCGAGCCGCTACTGCTCGGGGAGGACCTGTGGGGGGCAGACGGGCTGATCCGGGCGGCGGCGGACGCGGGCGCGGCCTGCAATGTCAACACCAACGCGCTGGCGCTGACGCCCGAGGCAGCGCTGGGGCTTGTGTCGTCGGGGCTGGGGCGCGTGCACATCTCTCTGGACACGCACCGGCCGGAGGTCGCGGACGCGATCCATCGGCAGGCGGGGCGCTGGCAGCAAGTCGTGCGCGGCCTGCACGACATCCAGATCGCCAAGGCGCTGCTGGGCGCCAGCCATCCCGCCATCCACCTCAACTGCGTGCTGACGCGCCTGAACGCGGACCACTTCCCCGAGTTCCTGCGTTTCGTGCTGGGCATGAAGCCCCTGCAGGAGGAGGGAGTCAGTCCCGACCTGGACTTCCATCTCATCCCCGTCGGGGGACAGCAGAACCGCGAGCTGCGGTTGACCGCCGAGGGATATGTGCGCTTCTTCGGGGAGACGTGGGAACGGGCGGAGGCGGTGTGGGAGGGCTATCGGGACTCGCGCAACGTCCCTGCGGACAAGCGCAAGACGCTCGCGGAGCAGATGCCCTTCTTGAGCCCGTACCATCGCGTGCAGCAACAGGGGACCCTGGCGGAATGGGCCGCGAGGGCCGGGGAGGGGCGGCCCGGGGCCCTGGCGCTAACGCGTCGGTGCTATGTCGCACCGACGCAGGGGTTCATCCTCCCGGACGGAGCGCAGTACTGGTGCGGGGGGCACGCGATCTCACGGCCGGAGCCGGTGGGGAATGTCCGTGAGCACAGCGTGTGCGACAACATCCGCCAGAGCCTGGCGCAAGTCCGCGCGCTGCCCATCGAGCAGTGTCGCACCTGTCCCGGCGCGACGCTGGCGATCAACCAAACGGTCGAGAGCCGGTTGAGGCAGGCAATCCAGGAGTGGCTGGACCCGGGCACGAACCAACCGGCGAACGCAGAAGCGCCGCCGGTTGATTGAGCGCGTCAAGCCATGCACCCAGAGCCGCGATAGCCCTCGTCGAGCCCCACCGGGCCGCCCGCAGCGGCCTCAGTACTGCACGAACAGTACCTTCCCCGTCTTGCCCTGGGCCATCAGTTCATAGCCCTTCTGCGCCTCTTCGAGGGGAAAGCGGTGCGTGACCATCTTCTTGGGCTTTAGGCCGCGGTTGCACAGCTCCACCATGCCCGGGAACTCGTGCAGGCGGAAGTACCACGCGCCGTAGACGTTCACTTCCTTGTGGATCAGGTCGCGGCTGGGGTTGAAGCATGCCTCGCCCTGCTCGCCCACGATGCCCAGCTTGCCGCCGTTGCGCACGGCCTCGAAGGCCGTGGCGACCGGGGCCGGCTTGCCGGTGCACTCCAGGCACGTGTCGGGGCCGGCGCCGCCGGTGAGCTTGCGCAGCTTCTCCACCGTCTTCTTGTCGGCGTTGACCGTCTTCCAGGCGCCGAGCTTCTCGGCCAGCTTGCGGCGATACTCGCTCATGTCCACGCCGATGACGCGGGCGCCCAGGAAGCTCCAGACGAGCAGCGCGCCCAGACCGATGGGGCCCATGCCGAAGATCGCCACGGTGTCGGCCGCCTGCACGCCCACACGGCGGGTCAGATGATAGCCCACGCCCATGCTGTCGCCCGCGATGAGCACGCCGGTGTCCCAGTCAATGTTGTCCGGGAGCTTCAGGCACGCGCGCGCCGGGACGGCGACGTACTCGGCGTGGGCGCTGCCCACGAAGCCCTTGGTGGCGCAGAAGATCTCGTTGCCGGTCTTGCACTGGACGCACTTCCCGCAGCCGATGACCACATGCACGCCGACGCGGTCTCCCTCGGCCAGGCACTTGTTGCCGTTGGCGTCCGCGACTTCGCCGGCGTACTCATGGCCGCCGTTGCCGGCCATGCCGTTGCGCCACGCGCCCATCTCGCTGCCGCACAGGGCGGATACGCGGATCCGCAGCAGCACCTCGTCCGCCTTCGGCTTCGGCACGGGAATGTCCACGATCTCGGTCTGGCTGTTGCCCATGAAGCGTAGCGATTTCATCACCGTTCTCCGTCTGAGAGAGTTCGTTCGAGCGGCTCAACGCCGCGGCAGTCTATCGTCAATCGGTCGCGGTCGGTGACCGCTCCCACACACAGCACACAGACAGGGACGTCGTGGGAGCGGTCACCGACC
>JAJFUB010000119.1 GCA_021372615.1 bacterium
ACCGCGACCGTCCACTCGTCGCGGTCGGTGACCGCTCCCACACATGACCGCTCCCACACGCTTCGCCGCAAGGGACGGGAATCCTCCTTGCCTGGCAGGTGTCGTAGGTCGCGGCGGGAACCTCCCGCCAAACCCCACCAGGAGCGACACCATGAAGAAGCTGAAGGTCGGCGTTATTGGCACCGGGATGATCGGCAAGCACCACCTCAACGCCTACAGGGACCTGGCTGATGCCGAGGTCGTCGCCGTGGCGGACATCCGTCAGGATGAAGCTGAGCGCGTCGCGGCCGAGCACGGCATCCCGCATGTGTTCACCGACTACAAGAAGCTGCTGGCCATGGACGAGATTGACGCGGTGGACGTGTGCCTGCACAACGCCCTGCACTGCCCCGTCACCTGCGCGGCCTTCGCGGCCGGTAAGCACGTCTACTGCGAGAAGCCCCTCACCCTCACCAGCAAGGACGCCCGCAAGATGGTGGCCGCTTCCGAGGCGGCCGGCAAGAAGCTGGCCATGCAGCTCGGCACGCTCTTCTCCAAGCCCGCCCGTGCGGCCAAGCACCTGATCGAGACAGGCCACCTGGGCCAGCTCTACTACGCCAAGGCCTCCAACTACCGCCGGCGCGGCCGGCCCTATGTGGACGGCTACGGCACGCCACCTTTCGTGCAGAAGCAGAACTCCGGCGGCGGGGCGCTCGTGGACATGGCTGTCTACCACATCGGCCTGATGCTCCACCTGCTGGACAACCCCGACCTGCTCAGCGTCTCCGGCTCGACCTTCCAGGAGCTGGACATGGACACCAAGCGCCGCAAGGAGTCAGGCTACGACGTCGAGGAACTCGGGATCGGCCTGGTCAAGTTCGTGGGCGGTGTCACGCTCTTCATCGAGGAGGCCTGGGCCATCCACGGCCAGCAGGGCCCCAAGCACGCCGTCTACGGGGACAAGGGTGGCCTGACGCTCGACCCCCTCACCTTCCACAGCAACTTCAGCGGCCTCGATGGCGACACCAAGTTCGACGTGGACCAGTGGGACTGGCGCGAGAACCAGCTCCGCCCCGAGACGGCCGGCTACGCCAGCTCGCAGGCCCACTGGGTGGCCGGGCTGCTCGGCAAGGTGCCGCTGATTGATACCGGCCGCATCGGCATGAAGATCGTGATGATCGTCGAGGCGCTCTTCAAGTCGGCGCAGACGGGCAAGGAAGTGCGGTTCTGAGCAGATTCGTGGGCTGTCGCATCCGCGCCGCTGTAGGGCGGGGGTACGCCCGACACTCCTGTCGGGCGCACGACGGCGGGGTACAAGCCCCCTGAGACCGCGAGCGGTCTCTACGCCCTACAGGGGCGAACCCGCTTGCCGACGCGGCAAGGGTCGGGGTGAGGGCCGATGGCCGAGGCCACAACTGAGCCGCTAGACCTGTGCGCCGAGTGCGCCCGCCGGGGCGAGACCTGCTGCCAGAAGGTGGAGATCTACGTCACCGGCGGCGATGTCGCGCGCATCCAGGCCTTCACCGGCGCGACCGACTTCTGCGAGTGGCGCGACCAGGAAGACCCCGACTACTACCAGCCGGAGGAAGACCCCACCTGGTACTACGGCACGATCCGTGCCGACGGCAAGCGGCGGCTGGTCAGGCAGCAGCCCAACGGCGACTGTGTGATGCTGGGGAAGGTAGGCTGCCGCCTGCCGCTGCGGGTGCGGCCCCTCGTCTGCCGGCTGTACCCGTACGACTACGACGAGCAGGGCATGCGCAGTGTCATCACCGAGTACTGCCCGACCGACCTGCTACCCGCAGGGGCGACGTTGACGGACACCATCGGTATCTCCACCGAGCAAGCGCGCGCCTGGCACGAGATGCTGTATGAAGAGATCAGGAGAGAGTTGCCATGTTCTTGAACCACTGCCACGTCTTCCCCGAAGGCGCCTTCCCCGAGCAGCCGGAGTTGGGCACGCTGCCCGAACTGGAGCGCTTCCGGCAGGAGATGGGCCTGGACAAGGTCGTCGCCCTGGCGCCGTTCTGGGGCCCGCGCACGACGGAGATGCTCGCCGGCGAGGAGCCGAATGCCTGGCTGTGCCGCCGCCTGCAGGAGTACCCGCAGATCCTGGGCGCGGTGGCCGTCAGCCCCCTCGCGCCCGACGCCTGTGAGATCGTGGAGCGCTACGTGGCAGCGGGGTTCGTGGGGATCAAGACCCACCCGCCGGTCATGGGCTTCCGCATTGACGACCCGGCCTGCGACCCCTTCTATGCCCTCGCGGCCGAGTTGGGGGTCTTCGTGCTCTTCCACACCGGCGTGCACGGCGGGCGGCTGGAGACTTACCAGCCGCTGCTCATTGACAACATCCTCGACCGCCACCCGCGCCTGAAGGTCATCATCGAGCACATGGGCGTCTCGGACGGCATCGGCCGGGGCTTCTTCGATCAGGCCATGGCGGTGATCTTCAATCACTCGTCGAGTTGGCGGGGCGGCGGGGTGTACGCGGGGATCACGGGGCTGGCCAAGCCCCAGCACAGGCAACTCGTGGCCGATACCATCCGCGAGGTCGGGGCGGAGCGGACCATCTTCGGCCTGGACTGGCCCCACCTGCAGGGCCATGCGCCGGCGATTGCGCGCTTCGAGTCCGAGCTGACCGTCATGCGCTCGCTCGGCCTGACGGCGGAGCAGGAAGCGCTGGTGTTCGGGGGGACGCTAGGGGAACTGACGGGACGCTAGCGGCTCATTGTGGGGCGGGGCGGGGTACAAGCCCCCGCCCTACACTACCGCTACTCGTACAGCCGATACCCCGCCGCCTCTGCTCGGAAAGCCGCCAGTCCCTCCTGCCACAGCGCGGCGATCTCCTCGACGGGCCGCCTCTCGACCACCGCCTGCGTCGCCGCCGCGTGACCCAGCAGGTGGCGCATGCGCTCGGCCCCGAACTGCTCGGGCCACAGGCCTTGGAGCGTCACCGCGATCTGCAGGGCCGCCGTCACCGGCTCGAAGGCTTCCCAGTCGTGCAGCGTGATGAAGATACCCCGACACTCCTGCCCGACGAATTCCCGCTCGTAAGGCGTGAAGGCGAGCGGGGTGAAGCTGAGTGCCGCGATGCCGACCTCGTTGAGGGCCTCCGCGGCCTGCAAGTCGTCCATCCAGGGGGCCCCGATCACCTCAAAGGGCGTGTCGGTGCCGCGCCCTACCGAGATGTGGCACGCCTCCAGCGTCCCGATCGCGACGTACAGTAGCGCCTGGCGCGGGTTGCGAATGTTGGGCGAGGGGTTGACCCAGGGCAGGCCCGTCTGGTGGAACCACATGTCCCGCCGCCAGCCCGTGCAGCGCACGACCTGCAGGTCCGCGCCGAACCCGTAGGTGGCATTCGCCCAGGTCGCCAGTTCGCCCGAGGTGAGACCGTGGCGGAGGGGCAGCGGGTGCCACGCCGACAGCCGGGAGAACGGCTCGTCCAGCACCGGCCCCTCCACCCAGTCACCACGGATGGGGTTCGGCCGGTCCAGCACCCAGACCTGTAGCCCCGCAGCCGCCGCGGCCTCCATGCAGTGCGTCATGGTCGTCGTGTAGGTGTAGAACCGTACACCGATGTCGGCGATGTCGTAGACGAGGGCATCGAGCCCCTCCAGCATCTCGGGCGTGGGCCGCTGACGCTCGCCGTAGAGGCTATGGATGGGCAGGCCGGTGGGCTCGTGTACGCCCGAGGCGACGGGGGCATCGAGCTTCCCCTGGAAGCCATGCTCCGGCGACAGAATCGCCCGCACCTGCAACCCGTGCTCCAGCGCCAGGTCGAGCAGATGCCGGCGCTGACGGTCAACGGCGGTGTGGTTGCAGATGAGCCCCAGCCGCAAGCCCTGCAACGCCGCGAACCCGTCGGCGGCGAGTGTGTCGAGACCGGTGAGCGTGTGTGTTGACATGGATGTGAACCTCCGCGCAGACCAGGGCGGGGTGTCACGCGCAGCGTGACAGGGACCCCGCCAGATTCTCAGCCCAATGCTCCGCCCTGGGCGATCAGCTTGTGCAGCACGTAGTAGTCCTGCTCCAGGTCCCCCGACGGGCACAGCGCCCGCACCGCCGCCTCTGCCTGCTCCGCCCACTGGATGATGCGGCGGAACTTCGTGGCCGAGAAGGCGTAGGTGTTGCTGTGCCCGGCGGCGACCACATCGGGGGCCCAGTCGAGCGCCAACTGCGCACTGGGGACAAACCCGTCGTGGAAGCGGCTGCCGTTGTACGCGCAGAAGCCGCCGGTGCCGTTCCACTTGGAGGTCGGGGTGAAGTTGTCCCCGGCGAAGAGGACCTGGCGCCCATCCACGGTGGCCATGCAGACACAGTGCCACCATGTCTGCCCCGGCCACGGCGCGACCTGGAAGTCATACTCCTCCCAGCGCCACGCGCCCCGCTCCGGCCAGAGGTGGTCGGGAGCGATCTCCCGCTTCAGGAGCCAGGGCAGCGGCCGGACCGGGATGCCTCCGGCAGGACCTGCCCCCCGGCCTTGCCAGGCCTCGGCGATCAGCGGGTGTAGCCACGCCTCTGCCCCGTACTTGTCGCGCAGATACGGAATGCCGTCGCAGTGGTCGTAGTGGTAGTGGCTAACGATCATCGCCGTGGGCCGCACATCCAGTTCGGACAGCAGGGCCTCCAAGGCCGGCATCTCCGGCTGGAAGGGGTCCACCACCAACCCCGTCCCGCTGTCGGACACGAGCAGATAGCCGTTGCCGCCATACTGGTACAGGTGCGGGGAGTACTGCAGCGCCCCCGCCACCGTCGCCGTGGGCGACAGATAGCCGTCCTTGGTGCCGGGGCTGATCTGGCCCTTGGCGCGGTAGAAGTCCAGCAGGCGCCCGGACAACTGGCGCAGCAGGGGCTGGATCCCGCTGCTCACCACCGGCCCGTGCGACGGGCACAGCAGCCCGAGGCTGAGCCCCCGCAGGCGCTCTACACCCTCCCAGGCCGCCAGCGCGCCCGCGCCGGTCCAGTGGTCCCACTCCAGGTGAAACGGCTGCCAGATGGTCCCGCCCGCGTGGGCCGCATCGCCGCAGCACAGCGCCTGCCGCCCGCCGTGGTCCAGCAGGATCGAGCAGGCATTGGGCCCGTGGCCGGGGGTGTGGACGAACCGCACCCGCCGCCCACGCCACATCATGTGCCCATGACCGGCGATGTTGTAGGTGACGTTCGGAACCGGCCGGCGCGGGGGCAAGTAGTTCGCCGGGCAGCCCATCGCCCACCACGGCGGTAACACCCGCAGGTCGCGGTCTGGCGCCAGTACGGACTGCTCCCCGGCGGGAGCGTGGATGGAGCAGGAGCCGCCAGCCCGCGCCGCCAGACCCACGCACTGGTCGTCATGCGCGTGCGTCAGCAGCACATGGTCGAGGTGGCTGATCCCCAGCGCCGGCAGGTCATCGAGCCACGCGCCGCTGCCGAAGTCCACCGCCAGAGCATGGTCGCCATCGCGGACGAGGTACACGTTGCAGGTGTCGCGGAACAGGTAGAGGTCGGGGAGGAGTTCGGTGCGGTCCATCTGCGGGTCTCCGATTGTTGGTCGTGCGAGTCGCGGTCGCGGTCGGTGACCGCTCCCACAGACTGGCGTCTGCTCAG
>JAJFUB010000120.1 GCA_021372615.1 bacterium
GGGCAGCCCTCCCCCGGCCCTCGCGCGCGACCCCACCCCCCACCCCCCCTCGCCGGGCGCCGTGCCCGCGGCGGCGGCAGTGGCGGCGGCGGGACCCGGGCCGGGACAGCGGCCAGGGTCGGGAGCCTGCGGCGCAGGCCAGGCGTGGGCGGGTGCGGCGCCCGAAGTCGGGGCAGGGGCCCAGGCTGCGGCCGGGGCTGCTGGCGGGGCGCCTGGTGGCCTGGCCGCTGGTGGCCAGGCGGGTGAACGATGCGATGCAGGTTCTGAACGACGAGGCACACCTGGTGCAGCGGCGGAGGGCCAGGCGTGAACGAGACGGGGCCAGACGTGAGCGGGGCGGCGGAGGCGCGGCTGCGGGCGTTGCTGGCGCAGTACGGGCCGGACGAGGTGATGCGCCGGGCGCGTGCAGCGAACGAGGGGATGACGGCGCTGGCCAGGGAGCACAGCGGGGAGTTCGTGCGGCAGATGCTGCGGGACGAGCGCAGCGGGAAGCCGGTGGTGTTCGCGCCGATGCACGACGAGTGGCATGCGCTGGTCGAGCGGCATGCTCGGCTCATCCTGTGGGCGCACGTGGACAGCGGGAAGACGCAGCAGTTGTCCATCGGTCACAGCGTCTGGCGCATCGGGAAGGACCCTTCGGCCCGCATCGCCATCGTCAGCAACACGTACACGCAGGCGGAGAAGATCGTCCGCACCATCGGCAAGTACATCGAGGAGAGCCCGGTCGTGCACCGGGTGTTCCCCGACCTCCAGCGGAGCGAGCCCTGGAGCAGCAGCGTGTTGACGGTGCGGCGCAGCGCCCCGTCGAAGGACCCCAGCATCCAAGCGATGGGGGTGCACGGCGCCGTCCTGGGCAGCCGCCTCGACCTCATCCTGCTGGACGACATCCTCGACTACGAGAACACGCGCACCGCGGAGCAGCGGCGCGAACTGCTCGACTGGTTCAAGGCCACGCTGCTCGGCCGCCTGGCCCCGGGCGGGCGCATCATCATCGTCGGCACGGCGTGGCATACCGAAGACCTGCTGCACGTGCTGGCCAAGTCCCTCGTCTGGCACAGCGTCAAGTACCCTGTGCAGCGGCCGGACGGGACCATCCTGTGGCCCGAACGCTGGCCCCTGGAACGCATTGCGGCCACCCGCATCGAGATGGGCAGCGTAGAAGCGGGCCGACAGCTTGACTGCGAAGCCCGCGCCGACGACGACCGCCGCATCCTGCGCAAGTGGTTCGACCCCTGCCTCGTGGCGGGCAAGGGCTTCGCCCTCCTTGACCACCTGGACCCCGCGGACCTGCCCGCCGGTGCGGGCCTGTTCACCGGCGTTGACCTCGGCGTCGGGAAGCACGTGGGCAAGGGCGACCTCACCAGCCTGTTCACCCTCATCGTCTACAACGACCAGATCCGCCAACTGCTCGGCCTGGAAAGCGGGCGCTGGCCAGGCCCCGAGATCGTCCGCCGCATCATCTCCGTAGCCCAGCGGTTCGGCAGCATCCTGTACGTGGAGAACAACGCGGCTCAGGACTACATCCTCCAGTTCGCCCGCGAAGCCAACGCGGCCATCACCTGCCGCCCCTTCACCACCGGCGCGAACAAGGCCAACCCCGAGTTCGGCATCGAGTCCATGGGCGCCGAGATCGAAGCTGCCAAGTGGATCATCCCGACAAGCGACGGTACCTGGGACGGCGCCGAACCCGAGGTGCGCGCCTGGATGCAGGAGCTTGTAGACTTCGACCCCAACGACCACACCGGCGACCGCCTCATGGCGTCCTGGTTCGCTCGTGAGGGCGCCCGCAGGTGGTTCGCCACCAGGCACGGCACAGGTGGTGTGCGCGTCGTCGGCTGACCACCCCACCCCCTCCCACCTCATGTGCGCGCGCTGCGCACGCAACGCCCCTCGCTCCCTGCCTGCACCTGCTGTCCACTGCACACCCCTTCCATGTGCACCAGCCCCCC